>DAOSMQ010000139.1:0-6292 GCA_035372725.1 Promineifilum sp. (SeqCode) | reverse complement strand
CCACGTCGCTCGCTTGCAGCCCCGCCTCCGCCCACGGCCGAATCTTGCGCCGCTGACGTTCACTGCTCAGAAACTGCCAGTTCGCCAGGGCAATGTGGCCACCGGCAGCGAGGCACGCGGCCATCTCCGCCAGCACGCGGGCGCGGTTGTGCCGGCCAGGGATGTGTTGCAGCGTGGATAGGCAAACGATGAGGTCGAAGTAACCCAGACCATCGAGGCCGCCGGGCTGGCTCAGGTCGCGCTGCGCGAACCGGCCGGGCACGGCGCACGCGGCCAGCAGAGCGGCGGAGAAGTCCACGCCGGCGTAATCCACATCGCGCCCTGCGGCGCGCAAGTAGCGCCCGAAGCGGCCGTCACCACAGCCAACATCCAGGACGCGCGGCCGCCCCACGGGCACGTAGGCCAGCAAGCGCTCATAGCCCGGCTGCGGTCCGGCCCGGCTGGCGGCAAACGGCGCGGCGAAGTGGCTGTAGAACGTCTCGTTCAGAGTCACCAGTCGCTGGACAGTCGCCTTATCCATCAGAAGCCGTAGCCGGCCAGCACGCGCTCCACCTGGCCGGCATAGCTGCCGCCAAAGAGGCGGACGTGAACGAGCAACGGATAAAGATTGTAAAGATCGCGCCGCTCCTCGAAGAAGCCGGGAGCAAGGGGGCGCAGAGCGTGGTAGCGCTGGTAGAAGGCGCGACCGAACGTGCCAAACAGGCCGACGAAAGCCAGTTCAATCTCCGCATCGGCGAAATAGATAGCCGGGTCGAGAAAGGCGGTAATGCGCCCGCCGCGGGCCAAAACGTTCGTCGTCCAGACGTCGCCGTGGATGAGTGACGGCGCGGCTGGCTCCACCAGCCAGCGGTCGAGGTGACCGGCCAGTCGCTCCACGCGCGCCCGCGTCGCCGCCGGCAAGCGTCCCGCGCGGGTGGCCTGCCCGGCCATGAAGATCAACCGCTGCTCGGCGAAAAAGTCCAGCCATACGGCCGTGGGGTTGTTGGGCTGCCGCAGCCCGCCGATGAGCGTATCCCGCTCGAAGCCGAATGTGGGCGCGGTCAGCGCGTGGAGCGCGGCCAGCCGTTCGGCGGCGTCGGCCTCGGCCGCGCCGTCAAAGCGGCTGTCCCCCTCGATGTATTCCGTCAGCAGCACGCCGCTGCCCTCGGCCACCACGGCCGGCACGGGCAGCGCCGTCTGTGCGGCCAGATAGCGCAGCATGAACCCTTCCGTGGCCAACGTGTCGCTGCGGCTCTCGTCCACCTTGGCCACGACGTGCCGGCCGTCGCCCAGGCGTACATCGTAGACGGCGCTGACACAGCCGCCGCCCAGCGGGGCGATGTCGGTGACCGGGGAGCCAGCCGCGGCAGCCACCTGACGCCGAATGTCCATTCTCCCCTCCTATCTAGTCTGAGCCAGGGGTCACATTGACGTTGTCGAAGGCCACTTGCAGCGCCTTGCCGGCAAACGAGCCGGCGTCGAGGGCAATCGCACCGCCGGTCAGAGTCGCGTCGCTGACCTGGGTCAGCAGGATGTCGTTGACGTAGAAAGATAAGTCCGGCCCGTTGGCGATGATCTTCAGCCGGTTGGCGACGTTGAGGCCCTGATTAATAGCCGCCGTCGGCGTCCACTCGCGCACCAGTCGCGTCCACGTCCCGTCGGCCGCGCGCCGCTCGACCATGTATAGCCCGTTGCCGGTGATGTCGAAGCGGTAGAATTGGCCATCCTCGGTGACGCGGAAGAGAATTCCGTAGCTGCTCTCCGGCGCACCGGAACGCTGCCAGGCGTCAACCTCCAGGACAAAGTTGTCAAATGTCCTGTCCGTGTAGGTGGCGTACTGCATGGTATTGGGCGCGTCGACGGTGATGACCAGCTGCTCGCTGACCACGGCCGTCGAACTGACCTCGTCCCCTTCCAACAGCCAGTTGCCCGTATGGCCAGGGATGAATTCCTCGCGCAACGGCCCGGTGGGCGCGGGCACGGCCCCTTCTTGTGGGGACGCGGCGCTGCCCGGCACGAGCGGCCGCCCGCCGCAAGCGGCCAACAGCAGAAGCATGACGGCTGCCAGGCCGCTAAGGCTGCGTAACGCGGACATTATCAAACTCAACGATGGTTGTGCCCGGCTGCAACGTGCTGGCCGCCAGCCCGATGTCGCCGTTGACGAAGGTGGGGTCGCTCACGGTCATGAGCGGGATGCCGTTGACCTCCAGGCTCAGCTCGCTGCCGATGCAACTGACGCGCAACTCGTTGGAAGCCACGCCGACGTTGATGGCGTCGGAGGACTGGAACTGCGCGTTGGGCGTCAGATAGGAGACGGAGTCGCTGCCGCTCTGGTATTTGCCGATGGCGTAATAGCCGTCGCCGCTGACCAAAAAGACGTAGAAGTTGCTCTCGTCCTGATAGCGGCAGATGAGACCATAGGCGTTGTCGTTGGGGCCGTCCACCTGCCGCGCCTCGGCGGTAATGACAACGTCGTCAAACGTCTTGCCGGGGTTGGTCCACCATAATTGGCCCGGCTGGCCGACAGTCACCTGCATGGCGGCGTTCTCGATAGTTGCCGTGCCGCCGCCGCGGTCGTAGGTAGCCCAGCCGCAATCAAGTTCGCCATTGAAGTTGTCGGCGAACAGAAAGTCAGGCCCGTCGCAGGCGTCGGGTTCGGTCTCGGCCGCGCCCAGGCAGGCCATGAGGGGCAGCAGGGCCAACAGCACCACAAAGGTCACCAGGAAGCGCCGGAGCGTTGTGGACATAGCTCTGCCTAGCGCTGCTTGGCCTCGCGCTCGGCGCGCTCCAGCCGCTCCTCTAAGGCCTTCATCTGCGCGGCGACGTCGGGCTGGCGGCGGGTGACCATGAGGTACAGCCCCAGAATGATGACCCACAAGATGACGACAACGATAGCCGCGACGGCCAGATTATGCAACATAATGACTTCTTCTCCTCTGGAAAAATCGCCGTCACGCGCGGGGCAATGACGCCGGTAGACGTTGCATTGTAGTGCGATCCGCCGTTTCCGGCCAAGCAGACCATCTAGGCGTGGCTATCCCAGAGCGGCTCGGCGATGCCGCGCGCGTGATTTTCGTAACGAGCCATTACGAAGAGCGCGTCCGACAGCCGATTGAGGTAGGGCATGACCTGCGCCCCCACCGCTTCCTCGCGGGCCAGGGCGATCACGTCCCGCTCGGCCCGGCGACAGACGGCGCGGGCCACATGTAGGTGGGCAGATGTCGGCGCGCCGCCGGGCAGGATGAAGTTTTGCAGCGGCCCGACGATCTCGGTCAACGCATCGATCAGCGCCTCCAGCCGGGCGACGTGACGCGGCTCGATCTGCGGCAGCGGCCGGTCAGCCTTGTCCGCCTCCAGGAAGCTCAGGTCGGAGCCGAGGTGGAACAGCTCGTTCTGTATCTCGGCCACGACGCCGGCCAGCCGCGGGGTCAGCCCCGCCGCCAGCGCCACGCCCAAATACGAATTCAATTCATCGACCGTGCCATAGGCAGCCACGCGCAATGAGTTCTTGGCCACGCGCTGGCCCCCGGAGAGGCTGGTCTGCCCGGCGTCTCCGCCTCGGGTGTAGATTTTCGTCAATCGCGGCATTGTTTATCCTCCCACTCGTTTGCGCCGCTCGCCGGCCGCCCCAGCCCGCGCAGAGCGTCTTCGACCGTCAGCCAGCCGCGGCCGGGAAACAGCCGCGCCATCTGCGGCGCGAAGTGGGGCGCGCCGGCCAGAACGTCGCGCGTCGGGCCGGCGGCGATCACCTCGCCCCGGCTCAGAATTACCGTCTGTTGGGCAAACGTAGCGGCCAGCTCGACATCGTGCGTCACCAACAGCATCGCCGCGCCCTCGGCCAGCCAGCCACGCCACAGCGCCACGAGGGCCGTCTTAGCCGCCCAGTCCAGACCGCGCGTCGGCTCGTCCAGCAGCAGCAGCCGCGGCTGTGTCGCCGTCACTGCCCCCAGAGCCACCCGCTGCCGCTGCCCGGCCGACAGGTCGCGCGGGTAGGCCCTAGCCAGCTCGGTCAGCCCCAGCCGTGCCAGCCACGCCGCCTGCTCCACGGCCGTCGCCGCCAGGCCGTGGTTGCGCAGCGTGACGCGCATCTCATCGGCCACCGTGTCGGCGAACAGCAGGTCGTCGGCATTCTGGGGCAGATAGCCGATCTCGCGGCAGATGTCGGCTACATGCCGGCCGAGCGTCGAGCGCCCATTGACGCGCACTTCGCCCGCCTGGCCGCGCAGCAGGCCCACAATGCATTTCAGCAGCGTGGACTTGCCCGCGCCGTTGCGACCCACCAGCGCCACCACCTCGCCCGGAGCGACGCTGAGGTCGATGCCACGCAGCGTCTCCTGCCCATTATACGAAAAACGCAGTCCTTCGACTTGAAGGCGCGGCGCGATGGGCTTTTCGGGCACGGGCGTGGCCTGCGGCACGGGGAAAGCGGCGACCGGCAGTGTCGCCGCCAGCGGTCTGGCCTCCTTGACCGTCAGCGGCGCCGGCTGCCAGCCCAGCGCCCGCCCCAACGCCACGACCGGCGGCGCGCCGGGAATGAGCGGCAGCGTGGTCCGCACCGGGCCGTCGAGGACTACCCGTCCGTCCTCCAGGAACGTCAGCCGGTCGGCATAGCGGGCGATGCGCTCCAGCCGGTGCTCGGCCAGGATAATGGTCAGCCCCAGGCCCGCTTTCAGCCGCACCAGCGCCCGCAGCACCTCCTCGGCCGACTGCGGATCGAGCTGGCTGGTCGGTTCGTCGAGCACCAGCACGCGCGGCTGCAAGGCCAGCGCCGCGGCGATGGCCAGGCGCTGCCGCTCACCGCCCGACAGTGTATCCAGCGGCCGGTCGCGCAGTGGCGTCAGTTCCACCAGGTCGAGGGCTTGCTCCACGCGCCGGTGCATCTCGGCCGGCGGCACGGCCGCGTTTTCCAGGGCAAAGGCGATCTCCCCCTCCACGCGGTCGAGCACGGCCTGGGCCTCCGGGTCCTGGGCGACGAAGCCAACGTGGCGGCTCATGACGCGCGGCCCGGCGGCGATGACATCGATGCCGGCCACGGCCATCTGCCCGGCCAGCACGCCACCGCTGAAATGGGGCACAAGGCCGTTGAGGCAGCGTAGCAGCGTCGACTTGCCCGAGCCGGACGCGCCAGCGACGAGCACGAATTCGCCGTCGGCCACGTCCCAGGTGACATCGCGCAGGGCCGGCGTGGGCCGCTGGGGGTAATGATAAGTGAGGCGACGAATGGCGATGATGCCATCGGCGGTCATGTGTCCTCCGGCGCGGGAACCGCCTGCCATGCCGCCGGCGCGGCCAACCCCAATAGCAACGTTCCCGCCCAGGGCGCAAATGCGGGTAGCGCCAGCCGCGGGTATGGTTCGTAACCCCGCCCCGCCCCACCCAGGGCCGGAAGTGGCAGCAGCAGAAGCAGAGGCAGCAGCGCGCCGATGACCACGGCCGTATCAGCCGGCGTCCAGGGGCGCGGCCGGTAGCGCGTGCGCCTGACGCCCCGGCTGAGGGCGCGATAGGCCAGTCCAATGGCCACCGCCCCCGCGCCGATCAGCGCCCAGCCATCCGCCCCCGCCCAGGACAACCGCAGTGCTCCCGCCAGCGTCAGCACCAGCCCGGCCAGCAGCCCCAGCCGCACGCGCCAGGGCGTGGCCACGTGGGCCACCGAGCCAAAGCCGCGGGCGACCATCGTCTCCGACAGGTTCATGGCCCGTTCCAGGCCGCCGACCAGCAGCGGGATGACAATTGGCTGCCAGTCGCGCAGGCTGCGCAGGCGATGGCCGCGGATGGCCTGCGCCTCGCGAATGCGTTGCAGTTGCCGGCCGGTCTCCGGCACGTAGGTGATGGCCAGCAAGAGCACCAGCCCCAACTCATAGAGCGCCGCCGGCGCCAGCCCGATCAGTTCCCCGGTTGGCACAATGGCGTTGAAGGCCACGAAGAACGACAGCAGCGTGACCAGGCCCAGGCCGGTGATGAAGCCATAGACGGCCGCTTCCAATGTGATCGGCCCGCCGATGAGCCACCAGCCAGCAGGCAGCGTCAGCAGCACCGTCTCACCGATGTGGGCGGTCAGCAGGTTAAAGAGCGTCGAAAAGAGGAGGATCAACGCGGCGATCCGGCCATACTGCAAGCGCGGCCCGATTGACCCGGCGGCACAGGTGGCCTGCACGATGCGGGAAATGGCCAGTAACAAGACCAGATAGAGCGGGTTGCGCGTGGCCAGCACCAGCACGCCGCCGCCCAACAGCCAGATGGCCCACGCCTGTGCCCGGAAGGTTCTCATGACGGCCGCACCCATGCTGGCGGAGGTGGCACTGAAGTTCACGTC
>DAOSMQ010000138.1:0-6353 GCA_035372725.1 Promineifilum sp. (SeqCode) | reverse complement strand
CGACGGTCGATTCCAGGGTCGTGACCTGCGCCCCGGCGTGGGCGGCGGCCTCCTGGGCGCGGTCGACGCGGTTCTCGACGATCTGGGTCGCCCGGCCGTTTTCGTCGGCGGCGCGGTTGCTCTTGATGGCCCCCGCCCCGGCCAGCGAGGCGACGCTGATGCCCAGAGCCAGCAGCACTTCTTGCGGGAAGGCGATATTGAGCGGCGAATAGCTGGCCGTGTCCACGTTGGCGGCAGCGTCCGCGCCCATCAGCTGGGCCACGACGGCCGTCGCCCGCGCCGTTGCCTGCTGGCCGGTCGCGCCGTCCTCGGCCAGCAGCCCGGCCACCGTCGTCACCGTGGCGCTGCCCGGCCCCGGCAGCCGCCCGGCCACTACCGGGATGGTGCGGTGCAGCGCCAGCGTCACCCAGGCCGACAGCACCACCACCGTCCACAGCACCAGTTGCAGCCGCGACAGGCTGATCTTGTTGCGCAGGTCGATGAGCACGCCGTCGGCGCGGCCGGGCGTGAAGCGCGTCAGCGAACGGCTGCGGCGCGTCGTCTCCACCGTCTGGCCGGTCACTTCGCGGCCGATGAGCACCAGCAGGCCGATGAAGACGCCCATGACGGCCAGCCAGCGCACCACCAGCGGCAGGAAACCGAGCAAACCGACCACGACGGTCAGGATGATGGCGGCGATGATGTAGATCATAGACCAATAGCGACGCATCATAATACCTCCTAGCGAACACCCACCTGTCAGAGAGGAGGATTATAGGGGCGCAGGCGGCGCGAGGCAATGGGGAGTGCGGGGCGGGCCGAAGAGGACGCCAGACCACGGGCGCAGCCAGAGGAGGGACGGCCGGCGACGACCAGCCGGCAGCGGTCTGTGGTCTGTCGTCGGCCGTCTCCCTTGCGCGCCCCACGCCAGCCGCTATGATCGCCCCCATGAGCGGCACGTCTTTGGTGACGGGATCTAGCGGCAACGTTGGCCGCGAGGTGGTGCGGGCGCTGGCGGCGCGGGGCGCGGCGGTGCGCGCGGCGATCTACTCGCGCGCCGACAGGCCCACTCTGGCCGGCGTCGAGCCGGTGCGCTTTGACTTTGCCGATCCCAAGACGTTTCGCGACGCCTTCGCCGGCGTCGACCGGCTGTTTCTGGTGCGACCGCCGGCCATCGGCAACGTCGAGCGCGATATCCAGCCGACCATCGACTACGCCGTCCGCGCCGGCGTCAACCACATCGTCTTCCTATCGCTGTTGGGGGCGGAGCGCAACCCCCTGCTGCCCCACGCGCGCATCGAGGCGCTGCTGCTGGCTTCCGGCGTGCCCTGGACGCTGCTGCGGCCGGGCTTTTTCATGCAGAACCTGGACACGACCCACCGGGCCGACATCGTTGAGCATGGCGACCTGTTCATCCCCGCCGGCCGCGCCCGCACAGCCTTCATCGACACGCGCGACATCGGCGACGTGGCCGCGCGCGTGCTGACCGAGCCGGGCCACGAGGGCGTGGCCTATGCGCTGACGGGCAGCGAGTCGCTCAGCTACGACGACGTGGCCGCCATCATGACCGCGGAGTTGGGCCGGCCGATCACCTATAGCCACCCGTCGTCGCTGGCCTTCGCCCGGCGCATGCGGCAGCGCGGCCACCCGTGGGGCTACGTCGCCGTCATGCTGGGCGTCTATGCCACGACGCGGCGGGGCACGGCCGCCCAGGTCTATCCCGACGCGGCGACGCTGCTCGGCCGCCCGCCGCGCACGCTGCGCCAGTACGTGGCCGACTACGCCGCCCTGTTCGCGCCGGCGCTGCCGGCACAATAGTTATTCTTGAGGAGACATCCATGACCACACCTGTTTCGCCAACCGGCCGCCGCAGCCTGTTGACCGCCGCCCTGGCTTCCGTGGCCGCCGCCGTCGCCGCCAACCTTGTGGCCCTGTTGCTGGTGCGCGCCGTGGTCGATCTGCCGGACAACTTCCCGCCGCTGACGGCCGGGTCGGTGGCCGCCTTCACGCTGATCGGCACGGGGCTGGGCGCGCTGGTCTATGCCTGGCTGCGCCGCCGCTCGGCCACGCCGGGGCGAACCTACGGCCGCGTCGCCGTCGTCGCGCTGATCCTCTCGATCATTCCCAACTTCCTGGCCATGGCCAACCCGGCCATGTTCCCCTTTCCCGGCGGCAACGCCACGGCCTTCCTGGTGCTGACGCTGTTCCACGTCATTGCCGCGGCCGTCAGTGTGGCGGTGTTGTTGCGGTTGGCGGGGGGGCGGTAGGGGCGCTACGGGTTCAGCTTGGGCATGACGCCAATGCTTTGCCCCGGGGCGAGGGTGGCCCCCAGCTGCAGCGCCGCGCGCAGCTGGTCGATGTTCAACCGGCCGCTCCCCCGCGTCATGGCCGCGCTCTGGACGCGGGCCGCTATACCGGCGATCAGGGCCGACGCGGCCGAGGTTTCGCCGTACAACTCTAGCGCGGGGAGCACATTTGTGGGTATATTTTCGCCCCAGCTGAAGAAGGTGACCGCGCTGCCAAAATTCGACGCCAGCAGCCGCACGGGCGCAATGTCCTCGGGAGCGATGGCGCAGCACGCGGCCACGCAAAGAGCATTGACGCCCCGCACACTGCCAGCCTGACATCTGTCCCACAGCTTCAGGTGCGTCAGGTTTGTGCCGCCGTTGCCGGCCGGCTCAATGACGATGATGCCCCGTGACAGGGCGGTAGCCAATGCCGCCTGGTTGGCCGGCTCCAACTCGATGGGCGCAAGCACCTCTACGCAACCATGCCTGTCCCGGCCGGGGATTTGCAACTCGATTAGCAGAATGTCACCGGCTTGCATCCCATTACCCGGCTTCGTGACCAACTCGATCTGTGAGTTGATGCGTTCCACCCAGCCGTCTGGTTCCCAAACCAGGGATGAGGCCATGAACACCGGCGCGTTCGCCGGCAACAGGCCGGCGCAGTCGTGCGTGACCGGATTTTCCGCGGCCGTGAGGACGCTCAGCGAGCGCGTGGCATGAAGGTCTTCGCCCACAAAACGGGCGTAGCCATCCGCCGGAGATGGCCCGGCGAACCCAGGCAGGACGCCGACATGGGCCACTCGCGGATGACTGGTGGCGTCCCAGGCTCGCTCCAGGTCGACGACGACCGGCCAGGCGTCGGCGGCGCTGCCCTGAAAGGGCAATACATTCATCCCGCGTGGCGCAGCGTTGAGGTAAGGACGCGGCACCCCGCTGCACGTCGGTTGGGGCGCGGGCGGGGCTTCGATGTAGGTGAATTCGATTTGGTCGGAGAGCCTCTCCAGGAGGATGGAGGCGGCCCTGCCCACCTCCAGCGCCTGGTCGGGCGGCAACAGGATTTCATAGTAGGTCAATACCTCCGGCGGCACGCTGTCGTCGTTGCCCTCGATGCCCCGGAAGGCGCGGCCGATGGTCAGGTCTGGGTAGCGCTCATGCAGTTCCGCCCAGCCAGACCCCAGTTGCTCGCCCAGTTGCTCTTCCAGCCGGTCCTGATAGCTCGCAAACGCGCCCTCGCGGGTCTTGATGATAAGCCGCTGGGGGGCGCGCTGCTCGAAGCCGCCCGGCCCGTCGGCCGGCGGAAGAACGTCTGGCGACGGCTCGTCGTCCTGGCTACCCGACCCGAACACTGGCCCAGTGTCGTTGCCCTGCCAGGGGTCAACCGGCCAGGGCGCATTCGTATCTGTGGTCATCATCGTCCTCCTGCGTATTTCTTATCGCTTGTTCTCCATTTCGCGCTGGCCGGGATCATCCTCACCCTGTGCTGGCCGGGCTAGTTGGCTCAGGCGTCAGCGTGGGTGTGTCTGTCGCCGTAGCCGTGGGCGATGGCATGGCCGTGGGCGATGGCATCGCCGTGGGTGATGGCATGGCCGTGGGCGATGGCGTGGCCACAGCTGGCGACGGGATGGCGCACCACGTCGCCGCGCTGGAACCGCTGACTATCAGGTTGCCATCGGCCCGGACGCCGCCAGCGTCCGCCTCGGCGGCGATCAAGACGACGCCATTCGGAAAGATCTGCGGCACGATCAGTGGAAAGCTCAATCGACCGCTGGCATCGGCCGTCGGGGATACGGTGACCGTGTCGCAGCGGCGGGATTCACCATCGCGAAAGGTCAGCTTTACCGCACTGTTAGCCGGGAAGCCCGTCTGACTGAGCATAACCGTTTCGCCGGGGCGGGCGGTGTCGGGAACGACGGTCAATATCATGTTCCCGGGTTGGATCGCCATGGGAGAGACGATCGATGGTTCCGGGCTAGGGGAAGCTGGCGGCGTGCCGGGGGGCAGCTCCGGGGGCGGCGTTGGCTGCAGCGGCGCGATCGAAATGCCGCTATCCTCCGGCGGCGCACAGGCCGCCGGCAGCCACAACTCCTGCCCGGCGAAGATCAGCCCGTCCGGCGACAGGCAGTTGGCGGCCAGCACCTCGCCCACCGGCGCGCCGACACAGGCCGCCAGCGCCCCCACCGTGTCGCCGGGCCGGATGGGTTGCGCCACCCAGCCGGCCGGCGGCTGGCAGATAACGGGCAACGGCACGACCTCGGCAATCACCTCCGGGGGCGCCGTGGCCGTGCCGGTCGGCGTCGGCGTGGGTGAGGCGGTGGGCCAAAACGTGCTCGCGGGCGGCGTCGGCGTGGCCGTGTCCCAAAAGACCCTGCCGGCCACCGGCGTTGCGCCGGGCGCGGCCGTCGCCGCCGGCCCCTCTGCCGTGGCCACGCTCGCGGCCACGCTCGTGGCTCCGTTCGAGGCCACGTCTGCGCCTGTCGCGCCCTCATTCTCTGGCCGGCAGCCGGCCAGGGCCAGCGCCAGCAACAACCCGAACAGTATCCTGCGCATGAACCTACCCTCCTGTCACAGCCCACGACGGCCACGGCCACGCCCTAATCCGGCCGGGCCTTCACCGCCTTCAGCAGTTCCTCCGCGTTGGATCGCAGCGCCGGCGGCAGGCCCTTCCACGCCCGCGCGGCGCGAAACTCCTTCGCGGCCTCGTCGTTCTGGCGGCATATGTAGTAGATTTCGCCCCGGTACAGGTGGGCCTGGCCGGCTATGTCGGCCAGCAACGCCTCCGACCGGTGGGCGTCATACTCGGCCAGCACCCGGCCATAGTAGGCCAGCCCCTCGTCGGCCAACCGCCGGCGCTCGTCGACGCACACCGTGCCGTTGGCCGGGCCGTTGAGTTGGCTCAGGTAGACGTTGCCCAGCCCCATGGCGGCCTTGGCGCCGATCCGCGCGGTGGGCGGCTGGTTGATCAGCGCCGCCGCGGCCTCATAGTCCTGCTTGGCCGCCAGAAGGTCGCCGCGGTCGTAGGCCAGATTGGCCCGGCCGATGAGGGCGCGGCCGTAGTTGGGGTTGATGTCCAGCGCCTGGGCGTTGAAAGCCTCGGCCTTTTGCAACAGGCTTTCGCGCGCCGTCGCCTCGCGGCCCGCCGCGCTCGCCTGCAAGCGGGCGATGTGCCCGGCAAACAGGTAGATCACCTCGCGCCCTTTGAATGGCTCGTAGGTGACCGCATAGGCGTCGGTTCGGCTGACGGCGTTGACGATTTGCCAGTAGGCGTTGTCGAGGTCGTGGGCCTTCAGATAGACCAGCGCCTGGCCGAAGCGCGTCAGCAGCGCGGCGGCGGCGGCCGTGCGCGCGGGCGGGAGCCTGTCGGTCATCAGATCGGCCAGCTTGAACGTCAGCTTGACATCCAGCGGGTAGTCGCCCGTCAACTCGGCCACGTCCTGCCGCGCCGGGTCGAAGTAGATGTAGAAGTGGGGCGAGTACACCACCCGGCCGGCGGCGTCGATCCTGGCCGTGCCAAAGATGACCAGCTGGGCGTTGACGCGCCTGGCCAGCCGCTCGGCGTCGACCTCGTCCGCGACGACGGGCATGCGCGCGTCACTGACAACGATTTCCTCATCGAGGACGGCGTTGAGCTGCCGTTCCATCTCATCGACGACCACCTGTTGCAGAAGCGCCGCCGCCTGCTCGTTTTGCGCGGCGCTGCCGCCGGTCGTGTCGATGGCGGCCACGGCGACGTTGAAGTCGGCGTCCAGGCGCGCCGGCTGGCGCGTCCACCAGACGCCGGCGGCCACCAGCGCGGCGGCCAGGAGGGGGATGAGTACAAAAGTGGCCACCTGCCGCGAGTCGCGGAAGACCGACGGCCGGGGCAGCGGGTCGTCCTCGCAGCCGGTCTCCGGCGGGGCGGGCAGGGCGGGCAGCGCCCAATCGACGGCGGGCACTTGCCGGGCGGCCTCGGCCAGCAGGGCGGCCAGACAGCCGCGACACCAGGCCGCGCGGGCCAGTCCCAGGCCGAATTCCGGCCGCGTGTCGCCGGCCACGCTCTCCGGGTCGATGCCGACAGTGAAGGCCAGGTCTTTCAACTCGGCCAGGCTG
>DAOSMQ010000137.1:0-6365 GCA_035372725.1 Promineifilum sp. (SeqCode) | reverse complement strand
ATGGCCCAGCCCAGCGCCAGCATGCTCAGCGGCATGGCGATCATGTGGGCGTGCAGGTCGCCGTAGAGGAAGGTGAAGAAGGGGAACTCGGTGATGGGCTGCACCTCGCCCGGGTTGGCGTTGATGGCCCGCGAGGCCGTCCAGAACCAGTCGCCGGGGTAGAGGGGCGCGGGCTGGCCGCTGAGGATCTTCAGGCCGCCGTCGAGCGTCCGCGCCGCGCCGCCGATGACCGGCAATTCCTCCAGCGACAGCGTGCCGGCCTTATACCAGGCGTCGGCTACCACCGTCGGCTCGGCCAGGTTGCCCAGCAGCAGCGCCAGGGTCACGGCCACCAGCCCGGCAATGACGGGCGGCCTAAGAAACGCGATTCGGGAGAATCGCGCCACGCGCGGCCGCGGCCCTACGGCGACTACCAGCCCATGTGCCAGGCTGAACACGGCCACGCCGATCATGCTGAACAGCATTGGCAGAATAAGGTTGTAGGCCACGGCCGGCATCACGCCCAGCAGCTTGGCCAGCGCCCCGACGAAGACGAAGCCGTAGTAGTAGTAGTTCAGGTAGCCGCCGGCGAACCACGGGTCATAGGGCGGGAAGGTCGTCGAGCGCATCACCGCCGTCAGGTACGACAGGTCCATGGGTTTCTCGCCGCCCCAGATGACATCCCACACGTCCGGGTTGCCCAGGCGGATGGCGACCATGAGGGCGAAGAGGGCCAGCCCGAGTAATTCCACGCCGAGGAGGTAGCGCCACCGCCGGCGCACGAAGGCCAGCATCTCCCGTCGCCGCCGCGCGAACAGGCTGGCGCTGATGGCGAAGAGAGCCAGGAGGGCCAGCAGCAGTGTGCCGCGCGTGTGCGGCAGCCAGTTGACACTCGCCGCCAGCCAGGGCAAGTACGACACGACCAGCAGCCCCAGCACCCGCGACAGGCCATAGCCGCGATCGGGCAGGCCGCCCAAAGCGGTGTAGGCCAACGGAAAGGCGATCCAGCCGATGACGATGACCGCCAGCGCCCAGGCGACGGCCGCCAGCCACGGATTGCGCGACAGCAGGCCATCGATGGCAAAGACCTCGCTGAACGTGCCGCCGGCCTGCTGCGTCGCCCGGTCGGCGGCCGATAGCATCATGCCGTTGGTGGCCCGCGTCGCCTCCAGTGGGTTCATCACCCGCACCTGGCTCAGGTCAACGCTCTCCAGGATGCGGCGCGTGTTCTCGCTGCTGTAGCGGTCGTTCTTGGCGAAGATCCACACCGGCGGGTGGTCGTAGACGCTGAAGGCCTCTTCGGCGGCCAGTTCGCTTGGCGGCGGCCAGCCGACGGTAGGCGGTTGGCCCCAACTCACCTGCGCCGACGTGTCGCTGATGTAGAGCGGCCCCAGGTGTGTGTTTTCGTGGAATTGGGCCACCAGGTCGAAGCCCAACTCACCACTGAACAGCCCTTCGTAGTAGCGCAGCATCAGCGGGTAAGTCAGCGCCATCCGCGGTAGGCTCCACATGGCCCGCTGGCTGCTGATCATGATGTAGTCGGCCTCGTCCAGCCAGGCGATGACCTCTTCGCGCTTCTCCGGGCTGTCGGGGTTGGTCACCGGCCGCTGGCCGCCGGTCACTTCAGTGTAGTACGCGCCATAGGCGTTGCGCCCGTCCAGCCCCACCGGCAGCAGATCATCCCAATGCTCGTTGACCAGCAGACTCGTCCCGGCGCGAATCGGGCCGCCCGGCCCGGCCTGCAGGGTCAGGTGGATGGGCGCGCCAGCCGCCGCCGGCGTGGCCGCCAGCGGGATGACCGCCGCCCGCCGCTCGCCATCCAGTTGCAGCGGCTGATCCACCGGCGTGCCCTCGCCCAGGATGACGCGCAAGGTTTCGGTATCGGCGTCGGGGACGACGCCCGCCGCGCTCGCGTCGAAGTCCGGATCGCTCAGGTAGTTGAGCCGCAGGGCGCGGATCGTGCCGTCTTCGGGCATGGTGAAGTCGAGAAACAGCGGCAGGCCGTCGAGTTGGAAGTCCATGCCCTTCAGCGGCAGGTTTAGCTCCCCGGCCCGGCCGTCGGCCGTGTCGTAGAGCAGCGTCGCCCCGCTGGGCACATTGTCGTAGATCCACTCCGAGGCGGCGATGCGCGTCATCGGCTCGCGGTAGATGTTGGTATAAACCACCGCCCACAGCAGGCTCGGCAGGACGATCAGCGCGGCCAACGCGGCCACGGCCGCCGCGCGCCAGCGCGGCGGGAGTTGGCCCCTGGCCGCCGAAGTCGTTGGCGACACCGGCCGTCTGGCCCATAGCCACAGTTGGACAATGGCCCAGCCGGCCAGCACGAACAGCGTCGGGTAGATTGGCAGGAAGTAGCGCACCGACTTCACCCAGCGCGTGCCCATGAACAGGAAGTAGAGCAGCGTCCACGCCAGCGGGATGGCATGGAGCATCCACTCTGGCAGTGGCCAGTCCGCGCCGCCGGCCGCGGCGCGGCGCGCGCTGCCCAGAGACCGCCACGCCGCCCAGAAGACCGCGAACCAGGCGAATAGCCCGGCGGTGATGCCCATGCCGTAGAGCAGCATGTTGCTGAGCGGGAAGAGGATGGCCGGCCGATCGACCCATTGCGTCGCCGGGGGAAAGGAGGCCTCCGGCGCTTGCAGACGCTGAATCTCGGCCATGTTGCTCAGGAAAGCGGGGTTCAGGCCGATGACCGACTTGATGGCGACAATGAAGGCGCTCGGCTCCTGGCCTGTCGTGGCGATGGCCTGGTCGCGCACCATCTGCGCGTCGGTGAAGGCATAGGGCTGGGCCACGCGGAAGGTCAGGATGGACACGGCCGCGGCCAGGGCAATGCCGACAATCGCCCGCTCCAGGTCACGCGTGCGCGTCGCCCGCGCCAGCCAGGAAAGGCGACCGGCCGGCGCGTCGGCGTCGGGGACGACGCTCGCCTCCCGCCGGGCCAGGAAGATGACCGCGCTGACGGCGATGAGTACCGCCAGCGGCGCGGTGTTGACCCGCGAGGCGGCGGCCAGCCCCAGCGCCAACCCGAACAGCGCCCACCAGCGCAGCCGCCAGCGCGGCGCGGCGTCGCCCACCGTCGCCGCCCGCACGGCGGCGTAGACGCCCAGCGTCGTGAACGCCGTCGCCCAATTGTCCATCGTGAAGAAGTGGCTTTGCTGGATGGGCATGACCGCCAGCGCCAGCAGCAGGGCGGCGAACAGCCCCGCCCGCCAGTCGTACAGCCGCCGGGCGATCAGGAAGGTGAAGAAGACGCTGATGAGATCGACGAGGCCTGAGAGGAAGCGGCCGACCAACTGGATGCCGTCATAGCCGCTGTAAGTGTGGCTGCACCAACCCGGTAGCGTCCCCGTGCGGCTGGCGGCGGCGTCGCACAGTCCCGTGGCCCACTCGCCCACATAGCGCGTCGCCGTCATGGGGAAGTTGCCGTAGACGTAGAGCGACTGGCCGAAGTTGTAGGGGTTCAGCGTGGAGATCGACGTGCGCAGGTAGTCGAGCGGGTTGTCAACGCCACTGATGGCGCTGCCGACCATCGTCAGGAAGCGCTCGTCGGGGTGCAGATGGCTGTCGCTATCCCAGTTGAAGCCGACAAAGCGGAAATACGCCCCCAGCAACAGGATGGCGACAAGGGCGACGGCGACAAGCGCCTCTCCTCGCGCGCGGGCGCGGGGGACGGCGGGACTACTCGCAGCGGGTGGGACAAGTTCGGGGTCGTTATCCAGGCCGGTTACGCTCATACGATCGCTATCGATGTTGTCTTTTCTGTATTGTGGCGGTGGCGGTGGCGGTGATTGTCACCAAACCGTCACCCACTCAACGCGCAATCACATGTTTATACACAACATGCTCTTTCTCTGCTCACTGAAATGTCGATTTTCTAAGCTGGAAAGCGGACGAAAAGAGGCCGTGAGCTACAGGTCCCCGCCCGATACTTCGATCAAGCTCCTCAGAGCAGCCTCATCAAGGACGGTGACGCGCCGGCCGTTGACGCGAATCCAGCCGGCCCGCCGGAAGCGCCCCAGCGCCTTGTTGATGCTGACGCGCGTCGCCCCGGTCATCTCGGCCAGGTCGGTCTGGGTGAGGGATAGCTCGATCTGGGTGCCTTCCTGCGTCTTGCGCCCATACTGCTCGGACAGATTCAGCAGCACGCGCGCCAGCCGGCCGGGCAGGTCGAGAAAGAAGATGTCGGCCAGTTGGGTATTCAGGCGGCGGATGTGGCGGGCCAGGGTCTTCAGGACGTGCAGGGCAAAGTTGGGGTTGTCGCTCAGGTACTGCATAAACTCGGCCCGGTGGAGCGTCCAGGTTTCCGTTGGCTCCAGGGCCACGGCCGTGGCCGAGCGTGGCGAGTCGTCTAGCAGGGCCAGCTCGCCGAAGAAGTCGCCCGTGCCCAGGATGGCCAGCACGACCTCCTGGCCGTCGGGTGTAGTATGGCTGATCTTGACCTTGCCGCGGCTGATCAAGTAAAGCAGACCGCCGGGATCGCCCAGGTGGAAGATGACTTGATTGGGGCCAAAACGCCGCAAGACAAGCTTGCCGGCCAATTCACTGGCGTGGTCTTCCTGTAAATTGGCAAAGAAGGGCACGCCTTGCAAGGCTTGCGCGGCGATACTATCGCGTGCCGCCATACTCCCATCCTCCCTTTTCTCCGGTTTCCTCTACAGTCTCTTCATTCTACCGCGTTCGTCGCGGCCCGCAAGCGGGCCACAGCGGCGGCCAGCGCCGCGCCGACGGTCGCCTCGCTGGCCGGCGGCCCGCCGCCCTGGGCCGACACCGCCCCGCCGCCGCCGCGCGCCTCGCCCAGCGCGGCCAGCGCCGGCCGGATCAGCTCGCCCATGTGGGCAAACGTTGGCCCCTCGGCCGGGCGGCTGAACACCAGTTGCGCTCGCTCGCCGGCCAGACCCAGCAGCGCCACCGCGCCCCCGGCGGTGATCGCGGTGGCCAGTTGGCGCACCTCGTCTGCCTCGCGCCCGGCGAAGACGCGACAGACCAGGCGCGCCCCGCCAATGGTCTCGGCGGCGTCGAGCAGCTGCCCCGCCTCCAGGGCCAACCGCGCGCCGCGCTCCCGCTTGAGGGCCAGGCGCAATTGCCGCGCTTCCTCCTGTAAGCGGGCCAGCGCCGGCGCGAGGTCGCTGACGCCCGTGGTTAGGGCCGTGCTCAACTGCTGGGTCACGTCGTGTTTTAGGCGATAGTCGGCCGTGGCCCGACGGCCGCAGAGGAACTCTACCCGCGTGGCCCCGCCACGCCGTTCCGTCTTAACGACCTTGACCAGGCCCACCTCGGCCGTACCGGCCACGTGCGTGCCACCGCAGGCGGTCAGGTCGAAACCGTCGATGTCCACCAGCCGCAGCCGCCCATCGCGCCCCGGCGGGCGTTTGCGCAGCGGCAGCGTCGCCGCCTCGGCCAGCGACACCTGTCGCGCCCGCACCGGCCGGTTCTGCTCGATGACCTCGTTGGCCATGATCTCGGCGGCGCGAATCTCGTCGGGCGAAAGGTCGGGCCGATCCAGGTCGATGGTCACGCTCTGACCGCTGAGATGGAAGCCGCTCGTCTCGGCCTCGGCCGCGCGGATAAAGGCCTGCGACAGGATGTGCTGGCCGGTGTGGTGTTGCATGTGGTCGAAACGGCGCGGCCAGTCGATCTCGGCCGTGGCCTCGCCCGGGCGCAGCGGCCCGTCGAGGAGGTGCAGCACGGCGTCATCCGCCTCGCGCACGACGACTTCCAGCACCCGGGCCGTCCGGTGGCTCTGTTGCAAGCGGCCGGTGTCGTGGGGTTGGCCGCCAGAGGTGGGGTAGAAGTAGGTGGACGACAACCGCACCGCCGGCCGCCCCTCCACCTCAGTCACTTCGATGACTTCGGCGGTGAAGCGGGTGGTGTAGGCGTCGGCGTAGTAGGCGCGGTCGCTCATGGGATTGCGCCGGCGGCTTCATCTGGCCAATGGCCGTCGCTGTCGCTGTCCTCGGCTGGGCCGGAGGCGTTCTCGCGCGGCGCTTCGGGCAGCGTCAGGTTGAAGCGCGCGCCGCCGCCGGGCGCGTCGTCGATCCAGATGCGGCCGCCGTGGGCTTCTACAGCCAACCGGCAGAAGGCCAGCCCCAGCCCCAGCCCCTTCGACGAGGAGTCGTTTTTGATGCGCCGGAACTTCTCGAAGACGATTTCGCGGTACTCCTTGGGGATGCCCGCGCCCTGGTCGCTGACGCTGATGAGCACCTCGCCGTTGTCAATGGCCCGGCCCTCAACAGTCACCAACTGGCCGTCGTGGCTATACTTCAGAGCGTTGTCGAACAGGTTCAACAGCACCCGGCTGATGACATTCGGCTCGACGTAGAGCGACGGCAGGTCGTTGGGCAGATGGCGCCGCAGGTCTACGCCGCGCCGCGCGAAGATCGGCT
>DAOSMQ010000136.1:5163-6389 GCA_035372725.1 Promineifilum sp. (SeqCode) | reverse complement strand
GCAGGCGGGCGGCGGCTACCAGCGAAGCTGTTTCCGCCTCCTGGTCGTGGGCCAGCGCCTTGGTGGGGAAGAGATAGAGGGCGCGGGCGTCGGGGCGCTCCAGCAGGCGTTGCAAGATGGGCAGGGTGTAGGCCAGGGATTTGCCGCTGGCCGTGGCTGTGCTGACGATGACGTTCTCGCCGCGGCGGACGGCCTCAATGGCCGCGGCCTGGTGGCTGAAGAGTTGGTCGATGCCTCGCCCCCGCAGCGCCGCCGCCAGCCGTGGGTCGAGCCAGTCCGGCAGCGGGGCGGTGCGCGCCGGCCGCGGCGGAATGCGCTCCCAGGCGACGACATTGGCCATGAAGTCGCGATTGAAGCGCAGGTGGTCGAGGAGGGCGGGCAGCATTACCTTCCCATAGCCTGAGCCACTTTCACGGCTGCATCACGATTGAGGCACAAAGTCGATTGAACGGCTTCCAGAGCCGCAGGGCTGAAGCGGGCCACGATCTGCTCGACAGTCAGACGATTCATTTGCAGGCCGACGAGGAACTGCCCCGGATTGACAATGCAGATATCCTGATAGTGGTGCATGTCCAGTAAATCGCGATCGCTACTGACAAGATAATCGGCCTGTCCTTCGACGGCACAGGCCAGGAAGACGTCATCTTTAGGATCGCGGCCCACGCCCGTGACGGTCAGCTGGCCCGAAATATGCCATGAGTGATGTTCCAATTCGTCGGCAATCCAGGTCAGGGGTGCTTCGGCTCGCGTCCGGATGCGCGGCCGATCAAGCACGCGCCGCAACTCGTTTCGCATGGCGGCTGTCGTCAGCAGAACGAACTCCTCTGCCTGCCAGGCGCGAATGATTTGGCTGGTGATCTCGCCGGACGTCAAAGCAAAGCTGACAAGGGTGCTGGTATCGATGACGACACGAAGCATAACCGCCGCTCCTAGCCCTCATCATAAACTTCATCGCGCGCCGCATCAATGAGCGCCAGGAGTTGCTCCTCGGTCAGGTCGGCGTTGATCTTGGCGTTGGCTTCGCCAGTTACCAGTAGCCGCTCGAAGAACGATTGGCGCATCGCGTGGTAGGTCTTTAGGCTCTGGTACTCATTGGCGTCAACGATCACGACCTGCGGCCGCCCGAACGTCTCTACCACGTAGGCCACCTTTTCTTCCTTCACCGCCTGAATCACGTCTGTCAGGCGTTGCCGCAGTTCTGTTGTTCCGATCTGGCGCTCTTCCAT
>DAOSMQ010000136.1:0-5063 GCA_035372725.1 Promineifilum sp. (SeqCode) | reverse complement strand
TCACGTCTGTCAGGCGTTGCCGCAGTTCTGTTGTTCCGATCTGGCGCTCTTCCATTGCTGGCCTCGTATCTTATAAGGTTTATGATGTTTGTAAACATTATACACACTTCGGTGGCGTTAGGCTAACGGACTTTCCGTCGCACGCGATTCGGGAGAATCGCGCCACACGTCGCCATTTGACGCGCATCGGCGCGGTGCTAGAATCCGATGAGCGCCCACCCGGCGCTTGGGGCAGCGCGGTTGCAGCCCTTATGTCCCCCAGACTGACAAAGGGCCTGGAGCCAGCAGCGTTGCCCTGTAAATCATCGCAGCGAGCAACTTCACAACAGTAATCCCCAGTAGGAGCATCATATGAAACTGGAAAACAAGGTCGCCCTGGTCACGGGCGCGGGCTCCGGCATCGGCCGGGCCATTGCCGAACGATTTGTTCAGGAAGGCGCGCGCGTCCTGGCCGCTGATATCCGCGGCGATCGGTTGGACGAGGTCAGCGCGGGGCTGAACGCGGCCGGCGCGTTCACCACCTTCACCGGCAGCGTTGGCGACCGGGCCGACAACGCCCGCATGATGGACGCGGTCATGGACACCTACGGCCGGCTGGACATCGTCGTCAACAATGCCGGCATTATGGACGACTTCTACCCCCTGGCCGAGTTGGACGATGCCCTGTGGGAGCGGGTTATGGCCATCAACCTCGACGGGCCGATGGTCATCTGCCGGCGGGCCTTGCAGATCATGCTGCCGCAGGGCGGCGGTTCGATCGTCAACGTCGCCTCCATCGGCGGCCTGTTCGGCGGCCGGGCTGGCGTGGCCTATACCACCTCGAAGCACGCCCTCATCGGTCTGTCGCGCAGCGTCGCCTTCCACTATGCCCAGCAGGGCATCCGCTGCAACGTCATTGCCCCCGGCGGCGTGGCCACCAACATCGAGGTCAAGAACCCCAGCATGTTCGGCTACCAGCGCTTGCAGACGACGCTGGCGATGGTGCCGCGCCAGGGCCAGCCTGGCGAACTGGCCGCGGCGGCGCTCTTTCTGGCCTCCGACGACGCCAGCTTCGTCAACGGTGACGTGCTGGTCGTCGACGGCGGCTGGACGGCCGGCTAAGCCCTATCCCCTAACACAAAGCCAACCACTTCTTCACATCTTCTGAACGGCGGGCGGCTACCCTCTGGAAAGTAGATTGCTTTTCAGAAGGAGCCACCTTATGAAACCAGACCGAAGATTGCTGAGCCGGCGCGAGTTTCTCATCGCCGCCGGGTGTGGTTGTGCCGCGACGGTACTTGCCGGTAGCGGCTGTGCGCGCAATAGCGCCGCCGCTGCCGACACCGTCGTCTGCCCCTACGGCTACGTCTATGACACCTGGCCGGGGCAGTGCCCGCGCTACGTCGATAGCAACGGCAGCGGTTACTGCGATTACTCCGATCCCATTGTGGCCACAACTCCCATTGTGGCCACAACTCCCATTGTGGCCACAACGGCGACGACCCTACAAACGACTGATTCAGCCCTCACGACGGCGACCGACACGGCCGTTGTCGGCACCGTCGCCGCCCCGCCAGCGACGGCCACCGCTCCGGCAACCCCCGCGGCCACCACCACTGCCCCAACGGCCACCGCTGTCGCCCCGACGGCGACCGCTGTCGCTCTCGTCATACTCTGCAACCGCGGTTGCCGCGCGCCCGGCCGCTGCGGGCGTTTCACCGACAACAACGGCACCGGCATCTGTGACCTGAGCGAAGGCATTCCCGCCGATCAGGCGGCGCAATACGCCCAGCCCAGCGGGCGGGGGGGCTAACGCCATGGCCACGACGCGCAAAGCCAACCCGACGCGGGTGAACCTGTGGCTCGACGTGCTCATGCTGGTCGTCTTCCTGATCGTTTTCGATCCGCGGCTGACCGGGGGGACGATCCACGAGTGGCTGGGCCTGGCCATCGGCGCGACGGTCATTGTCCACCTGCTGCGGCACTGGAACTGGATCGCGCAGGTGACCAGGCGCTTCCTGGGGCGGACGACGGCCGCGGCACGACTGAACTATCTTGTAGACGCGCTGTTCTTCGTCGCCCTGACGCTGATCATCCTGTCGGGCCTGATGATCTCCGAGGTCGTCCTGCCCTTTGTGGGGCTGAGCGGCGCGGAGTCGCCCTTCTGGCATCTGCTGCACAACATGGCGGCCAACTGGGCCGTGGCGCTCGTCGCTATCCACACGGCGCTGCACTGGAAATGGGTTGTCAACACCGTCCGTCGCACCGTGCTGCGGCCGGCGAGCGTCGCCGGGCGGGCCGTCGTCGGGCGCGCACAGAAAGAGGTTACGCCATGAAAACATTATCTCGCATCGCCCTAATCTTGCTGGCCGCCGTCCTCATTGCCGGGGCGACCTACGCGTTGGCGCAGAGCGGTTGGGCCGATAGCTTCACCAATAGCGTCATCGGCGCGAACCAGGCGCAGATGACCGCCACCCACGACGCCCTGCAAGCCGCCGGCGCGCAGCCGGAGAGCCACGGCGAGTACTTCGCCATGGCCGGCAATCTTCTCAAGATCGCCCTCGTCGCCGCGGGCGTGATCCTCCTGAGCGTCGTCCTGGAGAAGCGGGCTAAGCTGCGACTTGCCGTTTGACTTCTCGCCCCGCCCCGGCTATAATTTAACCAGCGTTAAATTCAACAGTAACGCTGATTAAGAATAAAGTTGCCCTTTGATAGGCGCGTGCGCCCAAAGGGCAATTGGCTATGAGGACGGTGACGCGCCGGCCGACGACCCTGCCTGGCGGCCCACCCCAACCGCCCCCAACTGAGGGAACCAGCCATGCCACACCCCCATCCCATCGAGGCCGAGGAGCCGAGCTGTCTTGAACTCCTCGACGAAGCCATCGCTGACCAAAAAGGCATCATCAACGTGGCCGTGGACACAGCCGAAGAGACGATTCTCTTCGCCTATGACCCCCGGCGCGTCAGCGAGGACGACATTCTTCGCGTTGCCCACGAGGTTGCCCCGGCGCTACAACAGCGTTGGGATCGCTGCACGCTGCGGCTGGAAAAGCGCGGTGGCCGGGCGTGCGAGTCGTGCGCGCTGGCGTTGGAGCAGCAGGTCGGCCGCCTGCCCGGCGTGCGCCAGGCCACGGCCAGCTTCGCCGGCGGCGTCATGGCCGTCCATTACGACAGCGGCCTGATCAGCATCAGCGACATCACCCAGCGCGTGGAGCAGTTCGGTGCCGGCGTGAGGCCGTCGGCGGCGACCCGGGTTGCCGCGCCGCCAGCCCCGACGACCCGCCTCGGCCGCGCCCGCGTCTGGCTGACGCCGCAGCGGCTCCAGGCGCTCCTGACCGCCGTCACCTTCGTGGCCATGATCGCCGCCTGGCTGCTGGCGCGCGCGGCCGCCGGCCCGGCCTGGCTGGCGCCGGCCCTGTTCGCCGTGGCCTACGTGGCCGGCGGCGCGTTTGGGCTGAAGGGCGGCGTCGAATCGCTCATGGCCCGCACGCTCGACATCGACCTGCTCATGATCCTGGCCGCCCTGGGCGCGGCCGTCGTCGGCCAACCGTTCGAGGGGGCCATGCTGCTGTTCCTCTTCTCGCTATCGAACACGCTGCAAGACTTCGCCCTCGACCGGACGCGCAACGCCATCCGCGCCCTGATGAAGCTGCGGCCAGACGAAGCCGCCGTCTATCGTGGCGACCGCCTTGTCACCCTGCCCATCGAGCAGGTGCGCGTCGGCGACCGGATGCTGGTGAAGCCGGGCGACCGCATTGCCCTCGACGGCACCGTGCTGACCGGCGCGGGCAGCGTCGATCAGGCCTCGCTGACGGGCGAGTCGATGCCCGTCTACAAGAAGCCGGGCGACCCGTGCTTTGCCGGGACGATCAATCAGGACGGCAGCCTGGAGATCGGCGTCACCAAGCTGGCCAAAGACTCGACTCTGGCCCGGCTCATCCAACTCGTGGAGGAGGCCCAGAGCGAGAAGGCCGAGACGCAGCGCTTCATCGACCGGTTCGAGCAGTGGTACGCGCTGGGCGTCATCGTCCTGACGGCGCTGGTGGCCACGGTGCTGCCGCTGGCCTTTGGCCAGTCGTGGAATGCGGCCTTCTACACAGCCATGACCGTCATGGTCGCCGCCTCGCCCTGCGCCATCGTCATCAGTACCCCGGCCACCGTCCTGTCGGCCATCGGTAACGGGGCGCGGCGGGGCGTGCTGTTCAAGGGCGGCATCCACGTGGAGAACGCCGCCACCGTCCGCGCCGTCGCCTTCGACAAGACCGGCACGCTGACCGAGGGCAAGCCGGTGGTGACCGATATCGTTTTGATGGCGGACGCCGGAGTTGACGCCAGGGAAGAGGTTAACGCCAAGACGCCAAGACGCGAAGACGCCAGGGGGAATGACGCGGTGGCGTTGGCGCGGCCGGGCGGGCTGGCGCTGGCGTCGGAAGAGGAGTTGTTGCGCGTGGCCGCGGCCGTGGAGGCGCGCTCGCAACACCCGCTGGCCGCGGCCATTGTCGCCGAAGCGTCCGCGCGTGGGCTGGCGCTGCTGCCCGTGGAGCACTTCCAATCCGTCGCCGGGCAGGGCGTCCGCGGTGTCGTGGCCGACCCCGCCCACGGCCCGCTGACCATCCACATCGGCAACGCGCGCTACTTCGACAGCTATGGCCTGGACGGAGCCAGCGACGCCGCCAGCGCCCGTGTGGTCGCCCTGGAAGAACAGGGCAAGACCAGCGTGATCGTGGCCGCGGAAAGGCCGGCCACCGCCGCCGGCGCTGCGCCGCTGGTGCTGCTGGGCATCATTGCTCTGGCCGACGTGCTGCGGCCGGACGCCCCAGCGGTGGTGCGCGAACTGAAAGCCGCCGGCGTCGAGCGGATCATCATGCTGACCGGCGACAACAAGCGCGTCGCCCGGCGCATCGCTGCCCAGGCGGGCGTGGACGAGGTCTTCGCCGACCTGCTGCCGGAGGACAAGGTCAACGCCATCCGTCACGTGCGCGACGACTTCGGCCCGGTGGCCATGGTTGGCGACGGCGTTAACGACGCCGCGGCGCTGGCCGCGGCGACCATCGGCATCGCCATGGGCGCGGCCGGGACGGACG
>DAOSMQ010000135.1:0-6445 GCA_035372725.1 Promineifilum sp. (SeqCode) | reverse complement strand
CGGTCAGCGCGGCGACGACCTGGCCCAGTTCCGCCTCGCGGCCGACCAGCGGCGAGCTGAGGCCGGCCAGACCGCGTGTGGCGCCGGGCGCGGCCCGCCGGCCCAGCACGCGGTAGGCCGTCATCGGCTCGGCCCGGCCCTTGACCTCCAAGTCGGCAATCGTCTCAAAATCGAACAGCGGCGCGACCAGCTTGTAAGTCGCCGGGGTGATCTGCACCGTGCCCGGTTGGGCGGTCTGCTCCATGCGCGCGGCGATGTTGATGGCGTCGCCGAGGGCGGAGTACTCCATGCGCAGGTCGGAGCCGACCGCGCCAACGACGACCAGACCAGTGTTGACGCCGACACGCACGTCCAGGTCTAGGCCCCACTGGCGCTGGACTGCTTCGCGATAGTGGCGGATGCCCTCCAGAATCTCCAGCCCGGCCAGGACAGCGCGCTGCGGATCGTCCTCGTGGGCAATGGGCGCGCCGAAGAAGGCCAGCAGGCCGTCGCCCATCAGGCGGGCAACGGTGCCTTCGTAGCGGTAGATAGGGCCGATCATCGGCTCGAAAGCGCCGTTGATGATCTCAGCCCACTCTTCCGGGTCGAAGCGGGCGGCGGCGGCCGTGGAGCCTTTGACGTCGCAGAAGAGCATGGTGACAACGCGCCGTTCGCCGAGCATCTCGCCCGTGGCCCGCGCCTGGTTGAGCTTTTGGGCCAGTTCGCGGGGCATGAAGCGGTCGAGCGCGGCCGGGGGCGCGGGGGGTGGCGGCGCGGCTTCGGCTGCCGGCGCGCCGGCCGTCACCCGGTGGCCGCAGTTAAGGCAGAACCTGGCGCCGGCCGGCAGTTCTGTGCCACAGGCAGGGCAGGCCTGCGCCAGCTTTGTGCCACAGTTGAGACAGAACTTGGCCCCGTCGGGGTTAGCCGTTCCACAGTTCGCGCAGTTGGCCACAGGACACGCTCCTTTCCTCCGCCATCGGCAAGGAAGTATAGAGTCCATTGTATAGCCGGCCGCCGGGCCATGACAGACCATTTGCTGCTCAGATAGTGACCAGAAATGGACAGCCCAGCAGTGGTCTGGGCGGCAACAAAAATGACACGGACACCACCAGGGAATCCGTGCCATCTGTCCACCATGTGACCGGGGTCTATCGGTTTATAGGAACTCGTCTGGCTTTGTGACCTCCTTGTCCGGCGGCATGGCCGCCTTAGCCAACTTGCTCCGGTTCGTGGCCTGGCTGGTCTGACGGGCGAGCCAGCCGAGCAGCGCCACCCCGGCGACGATGGCGGCGATCGTGCCCAGGTTGCGGCCTATGCTCATCAGGCTGCCGGCCCCGTCGCGCCCGCCTTCGCCACCGAAGTCGCCATCGCCACGCTCGGGGCGCTGGCCGGGGGCAAAAGCGCCATCGAAATCGGCCGGCGCGCCCTCGCCCTGCTCGCCAGCGCCACCGGCCGTCAGGCTACTCAGCGCGCCATTCTTCTCCAGCGCCAGCGTGCCCCCGACGACCATGAGAGCCGCCATCAGAATCACGACGATCTTGCCTAACAGCTTCATGATTGAGCTTCCTCCAGGGTGGACAGCGACAGGGCCGCCACCGGTTGTGACTGATGTTGCTTGCGGAACGGCCGGAGCAACGGCTGGACAACGTAGCGGTTGGTGGTGCTCACGATCCATCGCCAGTGCAGGGCCACGTGCAGGGCCAGCAGGTAGAGCGCCCAGTCGGCGGTCAGCATGTGTAGCCGCTCGAACGAACGTCCCTCGCCTAACTGGATGCCCAGCGCAGGCAGCGCCGTCTCCGAGATCATCAACCCGGAGAAGACCAGCACCGTCATATTGATGAAGAACAGGGCATTGATGATGTAATTCATGCGCGTGCTCCCGGGCAGGCGACCGACAAACCGCTTCGTCGTTGCCACCAGCCACTTCCAGTGCAGCACCAGGTGGGTGATGATGGCCGCGCCAAAGGCGATGCCCAGCCACTCGTGAATGGCCATCCCGGTCAGGCGCGGTTCCAGCGCGATCAGGAAGGCTACGAAGATAGCGATGTCTACCAGGAAATTGGTTTTGACCGGATTGGTCTTTTTGGTTTGCGTGGTCATATCTATCATCCTCATTTACTTAGGTCAGCTTCGAGGATGATAGTGGCCGGTTATTCAGGAGTTATGAAGACAATGTTGTGTTTGTGTATAGGGACTGATTGGTGGGTTACCGGGGCTATTGCCAGGCCAACAGGCGCTCACGCAAAGGCGCCTTTGCGTGAGCGCTTCTTGCGGCCCGGCAATGGCCCTGGGTGGCTACTGGGGGTGTTGGCCGCCCGCCAAAGGCGGCCGTCGCCGCCTAATCCTGCACCGGCAGGCCGCTGGGCACGCTGGCCGGCACGAGGCCGCTCAGATCGACGGCCGTGGGCGAGGTCAGCGCCGCCAGGAAAGTCATCAGGTCGGCCAACTGCGCGTCGGTCAGCGCCGCCGGCGTAGCCAAACGGACATCGAGCGTCTTGAGGATGTCGGCCGCCACTTCTGGCTCCGTGCGCACTGTCTCCTGGAAGCTGACCGGCAGCGTCGCGGCGTCATAGACTTGCAGCGAGCCGGGCGGGTTAAGATGGTGGCGGACGGCGGCGCGCAGGTCGGCGTAGGCGCCGTTGTGCATGTAGGGCGCGGTCAGGGTGACGTTGCGCAGCGGCGGCGTGCGAAAGGCGTAGCGGTCTTCGGCGCGGCCCGTCTCCAGAAAGCGGCCGAGGTCAAGCCTTTCGTCGCTCAGCTTGCCCGGGCCGAGTTGGGGCACGCCAACATTGTGAAATTGCTGGTCGGTCAGCAGGTTGCCGCTGTGGCAGGCGGCGCAACCAGCCTCGCCATAGAAGAGAATCGCGCCCCGCTTGGCCTGGTCGCTCAGCGCCGCGCGATCACCGGCCAGATAGCGATCCCAGGGGCTATCGGTGAAGGTGAAGGCGGACGCTTCGTAAGCGGCGATGGCCTTGGCGGCGTGCTCGAAGCCCAATTGCTCGATGGGCACGTCGGGATAGGCGGCGCGGAATAGCTCGACGTATTCCGGCACAGCCAGCAGCCGTTTCATCAGCCGCGCCCAGATGAGCTTCGGCCGCATGTCGCTGACGGCGGCGATCTCGTTCAACTGCCGTCCGGCGTCGTAGTCGCCGAACTGGCCGCGCATCTCGTCGCGCGAAGTGACCGGGAACATGGCCTGTGCTTCCAGCGCCGTCTCTAACAGGGGCGGCAGGCCGTTGCCCACCGGCGTGCTGAGGCCATAGACGGCGCTCAGATTCACCCGGCCGTCCCAGAACATCGTCGTCCACTCCGGCGAACCGCGGTCGAATAGCTCCGTAGCGTTGCGGGGCACCAGTTCGCGGTCGACGCCAATGGCGCGCACCGGGCCGAGGCCGTGGCCGCCCGTGCCGAACGACAGCGGCAGGCCGTCGGCCGAGGCGAAGTCGGGGTGGTGGCAGGTGGCGCAGGAGATATCGCGGTTGCCGCTGAGAAGTTTGTCGAAGAACAGCGCCTCGCCCAGGGCCACCAGCGCCGGGTCGGGCGTGGGGCCGAAGTCGAGCTGAGTAACGCCTGATTTGTTGAGCAGCAGCGTTAACCGGCCGTCGCTGCTGCCGCCACCCAGGCGGGCGGCCAGCGTGTCGCGCGTCGTCCACAGCAGGGCCGCCGCGCCGGCCAGCACAATCAGGCCCATCGCCGCCAGCGCCGGCCGCAGCCCGCGCCGCCCGTGGGGCCGCCGCCCGCGCCGCCGCAACACGGCCGCGACCACGACCAACGCCGCCAGCCCCAGCGCGCCCACCGCCCAGGGCAGGACTGTCGCCACCCAGGCCGGCCAGTGGAATGCGGCGCGGCCGGAGAAGACGGCCGGTTCGCCCCCGTAGGTCAGCGTATAGCGCGTGTTGGCCCGCAGGTCGTCGAACGACTGCGCCGCGCCGTCGGGCCAGACGACGCGGACGGCGGCCAACCTGGCCGCGCCCAGGCCGAAGTGCAGCTCCAGGCCGCTATTGCCGCCCAGGCCGGTGCCGTTGTTAAGCTGCTGCATCTGCGTATGGCCGTCGCTATCGGTGACGAAGACCTTCGCGCCGATGGCGTCGCGGTTGACGCCGGCCGCGCCATCGAGCCGCAGGGCAAACCAGCCGCCGCCCGTCTCGGCGTCGCCCAGCGTGTTGCGGAAGAGCTTGTAGCCCTCGTCGTAGTCGCCGATGATGATGTCGAGGTAGCCGTCGGCATCGTAGTCGGCGGCGCTGACGCCGATAGACTTGCCGGGGTCGCTTGCGCCGCTGGCCTCCAGCAGGTTGGTGAAGGTGCCGTCGCCGTTATTGTGGAACAGCGGGTTGAGGCCCACGCCGCCGTCCGTCTCCACCATCTGGGACATATAGAGGTCGAGGCGGCCGTCGTTGTCGTAGTCGAGGAAGATCGTGCCCCAGCCGATGGCCTCCGGCATGCGCACGCCGGCCGCCTCGGCCACGTCGGTATACGTGCCGTCGCCTTGATTCTGCAAGAGCGTTGACGGGCCGACGTTGGAGAAATAGAAGTCGAGGTCGAGGTCGTTGTCGTAGTCGCCCACGGCCAGGCCCATGCCCATGACCTTCTGATCGACCCCGGCCTCGGCCGACACGTCAGTGAAGCACCAGCCGCCGCAGCCCGCGCCATCGTTGCGCCACAGAGCGTTGCCAACGGCGTGAACGAATTCGTCGTTGACCAGGTAGATGTCGAGGTCGTTGTCGTTATCGAAGTCGATGAAGCTGGCGATGAAGCCCGCGCCGGCCGTCTGCCGGCCCAGCAGGCTGTGGACATCGGTGAACGTGCCGTCGCCGTTGTTGTGGTAGAGCACGTCCATGTCGCCCTCGACCGGGCGGCCGCAGCGCGGCGTACACGACCAGTTGGCGACGTAGAGGTCGAGGGAGCCGTCGTTGTCATAGTCGCCCCACGAAGCGCTCTTGCCGTTGGCCGTGTCGCCCACGCCGGCCGCGGCGGTTACGTCGGTGAAGCCCTGGCCGGCGTCGTTACGATAGAGCACGTTCGCGCCCCAGTTGACGACGTAGAGGTCGAGGAAGCCGTCGTTGTCGTAGTCGGCCCAGACCGCGCCGCCGCTCTGCGCCGTGGGCAGGGCCACCTGGCTGGACAGCGGCGACAGGCTGAACGATCCATCGCCGTTGTTGCGGTAGAGGCGATTGGCGGCCGGCTTCTTGTCGGCGCCGAAGTCGGTCAGGTAGAGATCGATCCAGCCGTCGCGGTCGTAGTCGCCCCAGGCCTGGCCGGTGATCTTCTCGTTGCCGACGCGCGGCCCCTGAATGCCGGCCGCGTCGGTGACTTCCTTATAAGGGAAAGGCGCGTTCTGGGCCTGCGCCGGGCCTGGCCGCGCCCCCCACAGGGCCACGCTCGCCAGAACAACGATGACGATGATGATGAACCGTTTCCAGTTGCTTCCCATGACAGACCTCTTTGACGGCGCTCCCATAACCCCCAACGGGCAACAAACGGCAGCCGGCGGCGCGCCGTCGCGCCGGCTGCCCGGCAGCGCTAAACCGCGCCGCGCTGCGATAGCGCCCGTTCATATTGCGCCATTTCGTCTTCGTACTCCCGCGCCGTCAGCGAGACAAACTCGGCCAGCGCCAACAGGTCGCGGGTGAACAGCCGCCGGCCCGACACCGCCTCGAAGCGCAGAATGGGGTTGGCGTCGTTCAGGATAACGAGATCGACCTCGTCCAGCCCCAGCGTGTCTTGCAGGCGGCCGAGCAGATCAAGCTGCTCATCGAACGTCGGCGGTCGCGCCATCAAGACACCGATGTCCAGGTCACTGCCCGGGCGCACCTGTCCATCCTGGGCCGAGCCGAAGGCCCACGCGGCCACGACGTCGGGCGCGTTTTTCCAGACCGGCAACAGGGCATCGAGTTCAATGATTCTGGACATAGGTCAGCACCTCGTCGCGGAACTGTTCGAAGTCGCCCAAGTGTCGATTGACCATATTGGCCAGCACTTCGGGATCGACATGCTCATAACGGTGAACGAGGAAGTTTCGCAAGCGCACCATGCGCGTGTAGTTCTCATCGGCCGACAGTACGCCCAACTCGATGCAACGCGCGACGGCGTCGGCCCCCGTGGTCGCCGGCGTCTGGCCGGCAACGGCAATGAGCCGCTGGCAAACGTCGATGACGACCTCGACCAGCACTTGCAGATTGCGCTCGATGGCCCGCGCCTGTTGCCAGTTGGCGTGCAGGTCTTTGACCGAGACGACGCCCAACGACCGCAGTTCCGTCAGCACACGATCGAGCGCCTGTAGTTTCTGGGCAACGACGCCATTGATCACAGGTCAATTATACCATACGCTGCCCGTAACAGGTGCGTCCGGCCGCGGTCGTCGCTGCCGCCCAGGCCGGGAGCCAGCGGAACGACGCCCGGTTGGGCCAGCAACCGCTCGACCAGCACCCCTTCCAGCCGCGTCGCCGTGCGCAGGGCCACCACCCCT
>DAOSMQ010000134.1:0-6485 GCA_035372725.1 Promineifilum sp. (SeqCode) | reverse complement strand
AACTAGCGCGCTACCGAGGCGCACGTGTCGCCGGGGAGGGCAGCGCATCGGCCGCCCGTCCCGGCGCGGGGGCTTGCCCCTGAGGTAAAATGTCTGACAAGCAAGTAACGCTGCCCGTGGTTGGCATGACCTGCGCCAACTGTGTGGCCGCGGTGGAACGCAACGCCAAGAAGGCCGCCGGCGTCACCGACGCGGCCGTCAACTTCGCTTCCGAGCGTGTCACGGTCAACTATGACCCCGACGTGGCCGGCGGCGCGCAGGTGACGGCCGACGTCATCGACCGCATCCGCCGCGCCGGCTACGACGTGCCCACGGCCGAAGTCGAGCTGCCGCTGCTGGGCATGACCTGCGCCAACTGCGCCGCGACCATCGAGCGCCGCCTGAAGAAGACCGACGGCGTGGTGGACGCGACGGTGAACCTGGCCAGCGAGCGGGCCACGGTGCGCTATGCGCCGGGGGCGACGACGCGGGCCGATCTGGTGGCCGCCGTCCGCGCCGCGGGCTACGACGTCGTCGAGGCGGCCGAAGGCGAGGAAGCCGTCGATGCCGAAGCCGCCGCCCGCGAGGCCGCGATCGCCCACCAGAAGCGCCGGCTGCTAATCGGGGTGCTCTTCACGCTGCCACTCTTCTTGCTGAGCATGAGCCGCGACCTGGGGCTGTTGGGCAGTTGGGCCAGCGCCCTGTGGGTCGATTGGCTGTTCCTGGCCCTGGCCACGCCGGTGCAGTTCTACGTTGGTTGGGACTATTACACCGGCGCGTTCAAGAGCCTGCGCAACGGCAGCGCCAATATGGACGTGCTCGTGGCTCTCGGCTCGTCGGTGGCCTACTTCTATAGCGTCGCCGTGTTGCTCTTCAACACGGCCGGCAGCCACGCCATCGGCCACCACCTCTACTTCGAGACTTCGGCCGTCATCATCACCCTCATCGTCACCGGCAAGCTGCTGGAAGTGCGGGCCAAGGGGCGCACCAGCGAGGCCATCAAGAAGCTGATGGGCCTGCAATCGAAGACCGCCCGCGTCGTCCGCGACGGCGTGGAGCGCGACATCCCCATTGCCGAGGTCGTCACCGGCGACCGGCTGCTGGTGCGACCGGGCGAGAAGATCCCGGTCGATGGCCACGTCATCGAGGGCCGCTCCTCGGTCGATGAGAGCATGATCACCGGCGAGAGCCTGCCCGTGGACAAGATCGCCGGCGATGCTGTCATCGGCGCGACAGTCAACCGCCAGGGGCTGCTGACCGTCGAGGCGGGCAAGGTCGGCCGCGACACGATGCTGGCGCAGATCATCCGCATGGTCGAGTCGGCCCAGGGCAGCAAGGCCCCCATCCAGCGCGTCGTCGACCGCGTCGCCGCCTACTTTGTGCCCGCGGTCATCCTCCTGGCGCTGCTGACCTTTGCTGTCTGGCTTCTGGCCGGGGCGGGCTTCGTGCCCGCGCTGCTGCGGCTCATCGCCGTGCTGGTCATCGCCTGCCCCTGCGCCATGGGCCTGGCCACGCCGACCTCGATCATGGTTGGCATCGGCAAGGGGGCCGAGGCGGGCATCCTGTTCAAGAACAGCGCCGCGCTGGAAGAGGCCCACCGCCTCAACGCCATCGTGCTGGATAAGACGGGCACGATCACCCGCGGCGAGCCGGCTGTCACGGCCGTGGTCACTGATCACGACCGCGACCAGAGATCGGTCGTCGGTGAGTTGCAGGCCGTTGCCAGTGGCGCGGCCGCTCCGCCACCGGCCATTTCTGCCTGGCCACTGGCCGCCGACGACTTGCTGCCACTGGCCGCGGCGGCTGAGCGCGGTAGCGAGCACCCCCTGGGCGAGGCCATCGTCCGCGCGGCCGAGGCGCGCGGGCTGGCTCTATCGTCGCCGCAGCGCTTCGAGGCCGTCGCCGGGCACGGCATCGTGGCCACGGTCGATGGGCAACGCGTGTTGGTGGGTAACCAACGGCTGCTGGAGCGGGAGGGCGTGGCGCCCGGCGCTGGCCTGGTCGAGCGGGCCGCGGCGTTGGAAGCCGCGGCGCAGACGGTCATGTGGGTGGCCGTCGATGGCCGCGCCGCCGGCCTCATCGGCGTGGCCGACACCATCAAGGACGGCTCGGCCGAGGCCGTGCGCGCCCTGCGCGACCTGGGTCTGACCGTTGTCATGCTGACCGGCGACAACCCGGCCACGGCCGCGGCTATTGGCCGCGAGGCGGGCATCGACCGTGTGCTGGCCGGCGTGCTCCCGGGTGAGAAGGCCGAATACGTCCAGCGCTTGCAGGCCGAGTTCGGCGGCGACAACCACGCCGCCCACATCGGCATGGTCGGCGACGGCATCAACGATGCCCCGGCGCTGGCCCAGGCCAACGTCGGCTTCGCCATCGGCACGGGCACGGATGTGGCCATGGAAACGGCTGACGTGACCCTCATGCGCGGCGACCTGCGCAGCGTGCCCCAGGCCATCCGCCTCTCGCAGGCCACAATGACCAACATCCGCCAGAACCTGTTCTGGGCCTTCGGCTATAACGTCGTCCTCATCCCCATTGCCGCCGGCGTGCTGGCCCCGTTCGACTGGGCACCCGACTTCCTGCGCCAGCTCAGCCCCATCCTGGCCGCTGGGGCGATGGCCTTCAGCAGCATCAGCGTGGTTAGCAACGCGCTGCGACTGCGGCGGGCGCGCATCTGACCGCGGGGGTGACCCGGTCGTGCCTCCTATTTGTGCCTCCGGCATAGGGCCACGGGCGGGGTGAAATGCTACGATGGTCGCATTACCCCAAACGGCACTGCCGGAGGAGCACAAATGGAGCACAAGACACATCAGGAAAAGATCGAAACCCTGCGCGAGTTGATCAAGGACATCGATTTCGCCATGCTGACGACCGTCGACGCCAACGGCTCGCTGTTGAGCCGGCCGATGAGCACCCAGGAAGCCGAATTCGACGGCGATCTGTGGTTCTTCACCAGCGAGGACACCGGCAAGGTGGGCGATATCCGTGGCGACAACCGCGTCAACGTCGCCTACGCCCGGCCAGACGATCACACTTACGTTTCCGTCTCGGGCACGGCTGAGTTGCTGAACGACCGCGCCAAGATGGAGGAACTGTGGTCGCCAGTGTACAAGGCCTACTTCCCAGATGGGCTGGACGACCCTCAGTTGCGGCTGATCAAGGTCACCGTTGACAAGGCTGAATACTGGAAGGGGCACGGCCTGGTGCGGACAGTCATCGGCTTCGCCAAAGCGCTGTCCGGCCAGGAGTCGGAGTTGGGCGAGAACGAGAAGTTGCAGTTGGGATAGTGAGAGAGGCGGCGACGGAGTCGCTGCTGACCCTATACGCCGGCCCCGGACGACGACCTGAAAAAGGCCGTCGTCCGGGGCCAGCGTTTGTCGCTCTTCTGCTCACGATTCGCTGGCCAGCCCTGGCGGCGGCCCTAACGTCTCCGTGCCGTAGCGGCGCAGGGTGGCGATGATCATCTCCACATCCGGCGGGCCGCCGGGTGGCGGCAGGGTCAGCGCCCCGGCCGGCTCGCCCGTCTCGAAGAACCAGTCATCCAGTCCCGCGGGCGTGCCGATGCCGAACCAGCGCGCCGTCTCCGAAAGGACCTGAAAGGTATGGGCCACCCCGCGTGGGATGTAGGCGAAGGTCCCGGGGCCAGCGTCGCGCGTCTCGTTGCCAATGGTGAAGCGGATTGTCCCTTCGAGCACGTACCAAATCTCGTCTTCGCGGCTGTGGGCGTGCAGGGGTACGGCCATGTGCCGGTCGGCCAACCCTTCCACGGCCCAGAACTGCCCCCCCGTCTCCACGCCCAGCGCCTTGAAGTGGAGCAGCGCGCCCAAGTGCCAGAGTGCCCGCCCGTCTACGCCGGCCCGCACGACCGCGTGTTGCTGTTTGTCAATTGCCTGCATGTCATTTCTCCTGTGGCCAGGCCTGTGCGCCCGGCCGTTGGTATGACCACAAGGATAGCCGGTCGCGCCGCGCTGCGCGTCGGGGATATCCCCCTAGTCCCTCCCCTAACTTTCGCCTTCTTGTAGCGCGTCGAGCCGGCCGCTGGCGGCCAGGGCGGCTATCTCAGCGCGGCTGTGCAAGTCCAGTTTGCTGAGGATGCGGCCGACGTGGTGTTCGACGGTCTTGGCGCTGAGTACCAGGCGCTGGGCGATTTCGCGGTTACTCAGACCACGGGCGATGAGGGCGGCGATCTCCGCTTCGCGCGCGGTCAGTGGTTTGTGCAGGCGTGGCCCGGCGCGACCGGTGATGCCCAGACCGCGCAGCATTGCCGCCGCCTGGGCAGCATCGTTGGCCGCGCCAATGCGCTCGAAGGTCGCCAGAGCGCCCCTGGCCCAGGCGGCCGCCCCGGCGGGGTCCGACGCCCGCAGCGTCTCGGCCATGCGCAGTCGCACCTGCCCGGCCAGCAGCGACTGTTCGTATGACCGTAGCTGGCCCAGCGCCGCGTTGAAGCTGGCCCGGGCGGCGGCGTAGTCGCCCCGGTGCAGGCTGACGCGCCCCTCGGTGAAGGCCATCTGCGCCGACAGCAGGGGGCTGCCCGCTTGCTCGGCCAGTCGGGTCAGGCGGGCGAGGATGGGCGCGACGGCATCGGCGTTTTCCGTCGCCAGCAGGATGTCGGTCAGCAGTAGTAGGGCGGGTAGTTGATAGAGCGAGTCGGCCGTCGCGTCCGGCGGCGCTGGCTGCGGCAGCCCTTGTTCCAGCAAGGCGCGCGCCAGGGCCGGTTCCCCTTTGCGCCACCACAGCCGCGCCAGGGGGACGACGGCCGCGGCCTGGTCTTCCAGCCCGGCCAGCAGCACCCCGGCCTCGTCGAGCTTGCCCTGGCTTAGACGCAGTTCGGCCAGTTTGATGACCGCCTGGACGCGCAGCCCGCGGTGGCCGCGCTCAAAGGCCCGGATGGCTTCGGTCAGGGCTACTTCGGCCTCCTGCCAGCGCCCCAGCGCGCTCAGCAGGCCGCCGTAGGACGTGCGGCAGTAGGCCAACAGGAAGGGGCAGTCGTAGCGCCGGGCGAATTCCAGCCCGGCATGGCACCACTGTTCGCTGCGGGCCAGATCGCCGGCCAGTTCGCAGGCCGATAGCATGACGCAAAAGATCTCACTGATGGTCATGAGATCGGCCACTTCGCCCGTGGTGGCCATGATCATGGCCTCGTCGAGGTGGGCCAGGCCCTGGCCGACGCGGCCGAGGGCGACCTCCGCCTGGCCGCCGAAGGCCAGGGCGAAAGCCTCCAGGTCGCCGTGGCCCGCCGCGCGGGCTGTGGCGACGACCTCGGCGGCAATGGCCGTCATCTCCGCCGGGCCGGCCAGCATCGAGGCGCGTAGGATGGCCAGCCAGGCACGGTCGATACCTGGCGGCAGCGCAGTTCCCAACTGGTTGGCGCGTTGGAACCAGCCCATCATGCCCGGCACGTTGCCGCTCAGGAAGACCTGTTCGCGAGCCAGCCAGGCGGCGATGCGCGCCGCGCGGCCCAACTCGCCGGCCTGTCGGAAGCCCAGGTAGGCCTGTGTGCGATGGTGGTGGGCAGCGGGGATGTCATTGAGCCACCACAGGGCGACCCCCAGGCCGTCGTGGGCGCTGGCCGCCACGGCCGCGCCGGCCTGGGGAGCGGCCATGGGCGCAATGTTCCCAGGTGACGGGTCGTCTGTTTGGGGCAGCACGGCCAACGCCCGCGCAAAGGCCGCCCGTGCCGCCGCCCAGGCCGCGGCCTGCAGGGCGATCTGTCCGGCGCGGAGGTTCTCCTGGAAGTCGGTCTCGTTCGGCGTCATGGGCGCAACTCGGACGCGCCGGCGTGGCGCGCTTGACCCCCTTATTATAGAGCCATCCTGCCGTGGCGCGACTTGGGAGAGTCGCGCCACATGGCGGCTTCGCGCTATAATCCTCTGTGGAGGCTAAGCGATGAACGAAGCGCAATTTGCGGCCTGGCTCGATGCCTACGGCCGGGCCTGGCAGATGGGCGATGCCAAGGCGGTCATGACCCTCTTCGCCCCGGCAGCAACTTACTACGAGACACCTTTCGACCCGCCACTGGTTGGCCTGGACGCCATCCATGACTATTGGCGGGCGGGCGCGGGCGCGGCGCAGCGCGACGTGGCCTTCACCTATGACGTGCTGGCCGTCGCCGGCGACCTGGGCCTCGCCCACTGGACGGCGACGTTCACGCGAGTGCCCTCCGGCGCGGCCGTGCGGCTCGACGGAGCGTTAGCGGCCCGCTTCGACGCCGCCGGTCACTGCGTCGAATTTCGCGAGTGGTGGCAGCGTCTCGAAGCGCCCGGCGCGGGGCCAGGATGAGGGAGATGGGAGCCAAGCGCGCGCGGGCATTTGTGTTTCTGCTGGCGGCCGCTCTGCTGTTGGCGGCTTGCCGTGGGCGACAGGGCCTGACCGGGCCGGCCGACCTGCCGACGTTGGCCCCGACGGCTGCGGCGACGGCCGCCACCCCGGCCACGGCCGCCCCGCCCGCCGGCTCGCCCACACCCAACGTCCCCCCGACCGCGGCGGCGACGCTGCCGCCAACCTTC
>DAOSMQ010000133.1:0-6518 GCA_035372725.1 Promineifilum sp. (SeqCode) | reverse complement strand
CGCAAAGGAAGAAGAGCAAGATTCTTCTCTTCCTTTGCGCCTTCGCCCCTTAGCGCCTTTGCGTGAGCCTCTCCCCCTGCCCCCTTCTCCCCCGGAACCTCTATCCCCTAACCGCTGCCACCAGGGCCGGTTGCAGCGTCGTCGCCGCCAGTCCCGCCTCGCGCAGGACAGCCGCGGCCAGTTCCAGGTTGGCCCCCATCTGACCGACGCGGTGGGCGTCGGAGTTGACGACGACACGACGGCCGCCCTCTTCCCCAAACCAGCGCAGCATCGTCGTCAGCGCCGGCCGCCAGTTGGGCATATGGTTAAGGTTGCGCGTGTTGAGTTCCAGCGCCAGCCCGCGCCAGGCAATGGTCGCCAGAGCGTCGCGCACCAGGTTCTCAATGGCCCGCGGCGCGAACGTCGCCCCCAGCAGGCTGCCCCGCCAGAGGATGCGGTCGAAGTGGGCGATCACGTCGATATCGGAGAAGTCGGCGGCCATGTGGCCGAGGGCGACGAAGTAGTCGGCATAGACATCCAGCGGGTCGTGCCCGGCGAAGCAGGCGCTGTCGTGGATGTTGTGGTCGTGGAGCCAGTGCAGCGAGGCGATGCGCACGTCGAACGGATAGGCGGCCGTCAGGGCCGAGGCCTCGCGGGCGAATTCGTGCGGGTTGCCCATTTCCACGCCGCTGTAAAGCGTCAGCCCTTGTGGTGCGAAAAGCGCCCGGCAGCGGGCGATTTCGGCGAAGTAGCCGTCCACGTCGAACGAGCCGCGCCAGGCGGGATGCCACTCGGCGTGCTCGGTGATAGCGATCTCGTTGAAACCCAGGGCCAGCGCGCGCCAGCCGAGAGCCTCGATTGTGTCCTGACCATCCATGCTAAAGGTGGAATGCATGTGGTAGTCAGAGCTAATATCATAGCTGTTCGTATTCATGGGGCCGATTCTACCGGTTTCGCAGGGTGCGGGTCAATTGGACAGAGTTAACAACAGGTAAAGAGTTGGCTAAGCGCATGTAAACAGGAGGATTGGCGGCCCGGCGCGCAACGATTGCCCGTTTGGCCCGGCTACCTCTATAATGAGACTTCATCGGGCACGACTTAACCCCCACAACGAGGCGAGGCACATGACCAGTTTTGCAGGCAAGAACGTTCTCATCACCGGCAGCGCCAGCGGCATCGGCCGGCTGATGGCCCAGAAGATCGCTGCGCGCGGCGGCCACGTCATCTTGTGGGACATCGACCGGGCCGGGTTGGAGGCCCTGGCCGACCAACTCGAACACTGGGGCTATCGCGCCGCCACCTACCAGCAGTGCGACCTCAGCGACCGCGAGGAGATCGAGACCACGGCGCGCCTTGTCCTGGCCGAGCACGGCGACGTGGACATTCTCATCAACAACGCCGGCATCGTCTCCGGCAAGCCGCTATTAGAACTGACCGACGAGGCCATCAAGCGCACCTTTGACATCAACACGCTGGCCCTCTTCCGGACGACACGCTGCTTCCTGCCGGGCATGATCCGCCAGGGCAGCGGCCACATCGTCACTGTCGCCTCGGCCGGCGGCCTGATCGGCGTGCCCCGTATGACCGACTACAGCGCCAGCAAGTTCGCCGCCATCGGCTTCGACGAGTCCTTGCGCTTCGAGCTAAAGCGCCTGGGCCACCGCGGCATCCGCACAACCGTTGTCTGTCCCTACTACATCAATACGGGCATGTTCCGCGGCGTCAAGACGCGCTTCCCCTTCCTGCTGCCGATCATGGAGCCGGACGATGTGGCCAGCCGCATCGTGGCCGCCATCGAGCGCAACAAGCAGCGCCTGGTGCTGCCGCCTTTCGTGCTGGCGCTGTTCCCCACGCGACTGCTGCCGCCGGCCCTCTTTGACCCGGTGATCAGCTTCTTCGGCATCAACCACACCATGGACGACTTCAAGGGGCGCGGCGGCTGATGGAGCCGCGGCTCCATGCCCTGGTGCTCTACAAGGCCCAGCCGGCGGTCGTGCGGGCGACGACCGATAAGAAGCTGACCATCGAGCTGCCCAACGGCGAGCGCGTCAACGTGCGGCCCAAGGACGTGGCCGTGCTGCACCCCGGCCCGGCAGCCGACCTGCGCCGCCTGCCACCGCCGGAGGGCGACCCGCTGACGGCCTGGGAACTGCTCGACAGCGGCCACACGACCCTGCCCGAACTGGCCGAGCTGGCCTATGGCGACTACACGCCCGCCGGGGCCTGGGCTGCCTGGCAACTGGTGGCCGATGGCCTCTACTTCGGCGGCGCGCCCGACGCCATCATCGTCTACCCGGCCAGCAAGGTGGCCGAGACGCTGGCCGCCCGCGAGGCCCGCGCGGCCGAGGAGCGCGCCTGGGCCGCCTTTGTCGCCCGCGCTGCCGCCGGCCAGACCGCGCCCGAAGACGCGCCCTACCTGGCCGACGTGGTCGCCCTGGCGCTGGATCAGACCGAGAGCAGCCGCACGCTGCGCCGCCTCGACAGGCCGCAGACGCGCGAGGCCGCCCACGCCTTTCTGCTGGCCGCCGGCGTCTGGACGCCGGCCGACAACCCCTATCCGGCGCGGCTCAACCTGGCCGTGAGCCGGGTGGACGTGCCCATCGGGCCGCTGCCAGACGAGCCGCGCCGCGACCTGACCCACCTGCTGGCGCTGGCCATCGACGACGAGGGCAGCAGCGACCCCGACGACGCCGTCGGCCTGGCCGACGGCGTGCTGTGGGTCCACATCGCCGACGCCGCCGCCCTCGTGCCGCCCGACTCGCCAGCCGATCGCGAGGCCCGTGCCCGCGCCGCCAACCTCTATCTGCCGGAGGGCACGGCGCGGATGTTGCCCGACGAGTTGACCGACCGGCTGGCGCTGGGCCTGCAAGAGGTTTCGCCGGCGCTGTCGCTGGCTTTCGCCGCCGGCGGCGACGCGCCGGAACTGCTGGAAATTGTCCCTAGCTGGGTGCGGGTCACGCGGACGACCTATGAGGCCGCCGAAGCGTGCCTGGGCGAAAGCCCCTATCGCGAGCTGCTGGCGTTGGCCGGCGCGGCCCGCGCCCGGCGGGTGGCCAATGGGGCGGTGGAGATCGACCTGCCGGAGGTGAAGGTGCGTGTCAGGGACGATGGGCAGGTGGCCATCACGCCGCTGCCGCCGTTGCGCAGCCGCGAACTGGTGCGCGAAGCCATGCTGACCGCGGGCGAGGCCATTGGGCGGCTGGCGGCCGCGCGCGGGCTGCCGCTGGTTTTCACCCATCAGGAGCCGCCACAGGAGGTCGAGTCGCCCGCCGGCGGCCTGGCGGGCATGTTTGCCCAGCGCCGGGCCATGCAGCGCAGCCAGCCGCGCGTCGCCCCCGGCCGGCATGCCGGACTGGGGCTGGATGTCTACGTGCAGGCGACCAGCCCGCTGCGGCGCTATGGCGACCTGCTGAACCACCAGCAACTGCGCGCCCACTTGCGCGGCGAGCCGCCATTGGACGCGGGCGAGATGACGCTGCGACTGGGCATGGCCGATGCCGTCGCCGGCGCGGTGCGCACGGCCGAGCGGCTGTCGAACGCCCACTGGGCAATGGTCTACCTGTTGCAGAACCCGCACTGGACGGGCGAGGGCGTCGTCGTGGAGCAAAAGCCCGGCCGCGAGGTGGTGCTCATCCCCGCGCTGGCCATCGAAACGGAGCTATATGGCCGCAAGCCGCGGCCGCTCAACAGCATGGTGCGGCTGGCCGTTGAGTCGGTTGACCTGCCGCAGCGAACGGCGCGCTTCCGGGCTGAGTAGGGGCCGGGACGACGGGCCGCGGAACTGACCGCGGCCGTCGTCTGTCATCAGCCGCTAACTGCGGCGCGTCCGCAGACGCAGCGCGTACACCGCCAGCGCGTACATGGCCACGGCCAGGGCCAGGCAGGCCAGGACGCCCTGCCACAGCAGGCCCATGTTCCAGCCGTCGTTGAGCAGGGCACGCATCGCCTCGAGGACGTAGGTGATGGGATTGACGCGCGCTGCCGCCCGGAGCCAACCGCTGAGTAGTTCCAACGGCACGAAGCTGGCCGTCAGGAACGTCAGCGGGAAGAAGAGGAAACTGGCTGCCTGAGTGACAGCAGCGCTGCCGGAACCGAGCGCGGCCGAGACCGTGAATCCGGCGAAGCCTGTGCCCAGCAGAATGGCCAGCCCGATGATGACCAGCAATCCGGCCACTCCCGTCGCTGGCTCCAGACCCATCAGCAGACCCACGCCGATGACGAACAGGGCTTGCAGGCCGAGGATGACGCCGCCGGCCAGAATCGGGCCGAGTAAGAGGGCTGCGCGGCTGGCCGGCGTCAGCAGCAGCTTGTCGAAGTAGCCCGACTCAATATCGCGCACGAGGTTTTGCGCGGCCAGACCGGAGCCGGCCAGGGCGGAGCTAACCAGCGACAGGGGCAGGATGAAGCCCAGATAGCTGTTGCCGCTCAGGCCAGGCAGAAAGCCGGCAGCTTCGCCCAGCGTGGACTCGTAGATGACCAGGAAGAAGACGCTGATGATCAGCGGCGGTAACAGCGCCTGTGGCGTGCGCAGGATGACCGTCAGATTGCGACGGGTGACCATGCCAATCTGCGACAGAAGGCCGGCGCGCTTTTCGAAGCGGTTGTGGTGGACAGTGGGGACGGTTAATGGTGCCATGAGATCGACTCCTTGATTAGCGGCCGTGGCGTGCCGTGGCCAAAGCGGGCGGGGCCTGGGCCTCGTCGCGCAGTCGTTGGCCAGTCACTTGCAGAAAAACGTCGTCCAGCGTGGGCTGGGTGAGCGTCAGCGAGATGGGACTGACGTTGGCTTCGCGCAGCCGGTTGACGACGGCCGGAATGGCCTCGGCGGCGTTTTCCATGTAGAGGCGCAGCACGTCGCGGTCGATCTGTGCTCGCTGGCCAAACCCCTCCAGGTGGGACAAAGCTCGTTCCACCGTATTGCGATCCTCGAAGGCCAGGTTGATCGACTCGTTGCCGACGCTGCTCTTCAGCCGGGCGGGGGAGCCTTGCACGGCGATGCGGCCCTTGTCGATGATGGCCACGACGTCGGCCAGTTCGTCGGCCTCTTCCAGGTATTGGGTGGTCAGGAAGATGGTCATGCCCAACTCGCGGTTCAGGCGGCGTACCTCGTCCCATACGTCGCGGCGGCTGGCCGGGTCAAGGCCGGTCGTCGGCTCGTCGAGGAACAAGACCTGTGGTTCGTGGGCCAGGGCCAGGGCCAGGTCGAGACGGCGGCGCATGCCACCGCTGTAGGTGCCAACACGCCGGTCGATGGCCTCGGTCAGGTGGACGAGTTCGAGTAGTTCCCGGCTGCGCGCCTCGGCCTGGTCGCGAGTGGCCCCGAACATGCGCGTCTGTAAGCGCAACAGTTCCAGCGGCTTCATGAGCGGATCGAGGCCGATGTCTTGCAGCGCGACGCCGGCAATGCGGCGCACAGCTTCCGCCTGCGTCACGACATCGTAGCCGCCCACGGTGGCCCGGCCGCTGGTGGGCAGGGCCAACGTTGTCAGGATTTTGATCGTCGTGCTCTTGCCCGCGCCGTTCGGCCCCAGAAAGCCGAAGATACGGCCTGCTTCTACTTGCATCGCTACGCCATCCACGGCGACGACATCGCCGGGGTAGTGCTTGACGAGATTCTCGACGACAATTTCGCCTTTGTGCATCATGCTCTCCTCGGTGGGGCCTCTGCCGGCTCGCGCCCTCGCCCCAACCAGGAGTAGTCTAGCATAAGTACAGAATATGTCAAGGTTTTGTCTAAATTCGTCGGGGCTTTGCCAAAGTCGTCTGGCGACCATTGACCTGATAGGTGAGCGGCCAGTCGTTCTCTGGGGGCAGTCTCGTGCCTGGCCGCCTACCTGTCAGGTCGGTGCGCCTGGGGTGACTTTGGCAAAGCCCTGCTAAACCCGTTGGGCCAAACAAAAACAGGCGGTCGCCGCCGGAAACCGGTGGCGGGGCCGTGGTCGGTCTGTTGGTCTGTTGGCCCGTGGAGGGGGCTTTAGTAGCTCAGCAGGTCGTCGGTCAAATGCTCGACCTTGTTGACGTAGACGATAGCTGCCCAGCGCTCGCCCGCCTCCTCGTCAAAATCGATACGGGTGATGGAGGCGTTGTTCATGGCGATCCACCAGCCCTTGAGGCCGAGGGGGGAGGGGCGGTCGTGGGGGGCATCGACCAATACATTGAAGAGCGCGCGGAAGAACCCTCCGTGGATGACCAGGGCAACGCGGTCATCGCCGCCGTGGCGGGCCAGCAGGTCGCGCCAGACGGCTTCGGCCAGCTCCTCGAGGGCGTCCTCGCGCGGGGCCATCTCGCGGCGCGCGCGGATGAGCTGCACCAGGCGGGCCGAGGCGTCGCCCCAGGCTTTGAGGAACTGCAGCGGGCTGAGCTCGCCCGTCCCGCCGGCCGCGCGCTGCTCGCGGGCCCAGGCCTGGAACTCGGCGCGCGCCTCGAGCAGGCGGCGCACCTCCTCCTCGAGCAGCGAGAGGTCGTCCCAGCCGGGGGGCGGGGGCAGGGGCGGATTGCGGTGGTGCGTGTGGCACAGGTCGGTGCCGCGCACGGCCCAG
>DAOSMQ010000132.1:0-6550 GCA_035372725.1 Promineifilum sp. (SeqCode) | reverse complement strand
CGCAACTACGCCGACGAGCGCAAGCTGCCGGCCGACTACGTGGCCCGCGCGGCCGAGGTCAGCGGCCGGGCACGCGAGGCCTGGGTGAAGGCCCGCGCCGAAGACGATTTCGCCCACTTCCGGCCGTGGTTGGAGCAGGTCGTCAGCCTGTGTCAGGAGATGGCCGGCCACTATGGGTATGAGGACGAACCCTACGACGCCCTGCTGGACAAGTATGAGACGCACATGAAGACGGCCGAGGTGCGAACGATCTTCGACGCGCTGAAGGCTGAGCTTGTGCCCCTGCGCGAGGCCATTGACCAGAGCGGCGCGCAACTGGATGACAGCATCCTCCACCAACCCTACGACGTGGCCAGGCAGCAGGACTTCGCCCGCATAATCGCCGCCGCCCTGGGTTATGACTTTGACCGCGGCCACCTGGGCACAGTCGTCCACCCCTTCGCCACCAGCTTCAGCCGCAACGACGCCCGCATCACCACGCGCTGGTATCCCGACTTCCTGTCGCCGTCGCTCTTCGGCACGCTGCACGAGTGCGGCCACGCCATCTATGAGCAGGGCACGGCCCCGGAACTGGCGCGCACGCCGTTGGCCCGCGGCACGTCGATGGGCATCCACGAGTCGCAGTCGCGCATGATGGAGAACCTCGTCGGCCGCAGCCGCCCTTTCTGGCAGGCCCACTTTCCCACCCTGCAAGCCCACTTCCCGGAGGCGCTAGGCCACAGCACGGCTGAGGACTTCTACCGCGCCATCAACAAGACCCAGCCCTCTTATATTCGCGTCGAAGCGGACGAACTGACGTACAACTTCCACATCATCCTGCGCTTTGAACTGGAGCAGGCCATGCTCAACGGCGATCTGGCTGTGGCCGACCTGCCAGCGGCCTGGGCCGACAAGATGCAGACCCTGCTGGGCATCACCCCGCCCGACGACCGCCAGGGCTGCTTGCAAGATGTCCACTGGTCGCGGCCGGGCTTCGGCTACTTCCCCACCTACGCCCTGGGCAACCTCTACGCGGCGCAGTTCTTCGAGACGGCCGCGGCGCAGGACTCGAGCGTCACCGAGGAGCTAGACCGCGGCCAGACGGGCGCGCTGCTGAACTGGCTGCGCCAGAACATCCACCGCCACGGCAAGAAGTTCGTCCCCGGCGAGCTGGTGCAGCGCGTCACCGGCCGGCCGCTGAGCCACGACGCCTTCATGCGCTACGCCACGGCCAAGTTCAGTGACCTCTATGGCCTGAACTGAGCGACACATTACCCACAAACGAAAACGCCGGCCGTCGGACGCGGGAGATACTCCCCACGCCCGGCGGCCGGCGCGTTTGTCGGCGGCGCGGCGGTGCTAGAACGTGAAGCCGCCCCGCAGACGAATGACGCCAAAGAAGACCAGCAGCAGCGACAACAGAACCAGCAAGAGTTGATTGCGGTACTTGGTCGCCGAGTCGGTCGAACGCCGCCACATGGCCGTCATGTGCCCGGCGATGACCGCCAGCAGCATCGTCGTGGCGTGCTCCAGCCGCGGCCCGTTGATGCCGCCGTTGAAAAACAATAGCACCAGCCCCAGCAGAACGTTGATGTCGAGCAGGATGGTATAGGCCGACAGGAGGCCGCGATCGAGCGAGGTGTAGCCCCTGCGGCCCAACCAGCCGATGGCGAACTTGATGATGATGACCACGGCCAGAATGGCAACAAGCCAGCGTACTTCGCCGTGGATGGTCATGAGTGTACCCATAAGATGTAAGACTCCTTTGTTGGCGAGCGAGCCGCGACCGGGCGGTCGTGGTCTCTACTCTTCTTCTTTGTCTGTCTCCGACTCGCGCCCGCCGGCCTTGTGGGTCTTGTGGCTGGGAAACTCCACCTTGGCCCGCAGAACGGCCAGCCGGTCAATGTCGAGAACGGTAAAATGAACTTCACGCAGAGCCACCGTGTCGCCCATCAGCGGCGGCCGGCCCAACAGGGCAACGATCAGCCCGCCGACGGTCTCCACGTCGGGCAGGTCATCGGCCTCGCCCAGGAACACTTCCTCGGCTAGGTCGTCGAGCAGGTAGTCGCCAGCTACGTCTAGCACGCCGGGGCCAAGCTCCACGCGCGGCTCGCGCTCCTGATCGAACTCGTCGCGCACCTCACCGACGACCTCCTCCACCAGGTCTTCCAACGTCACCACGCCGGCCAGCCCGCCGAACTCGTCGCGCACCACGGCCATGTGCAGCTTCTGCTTCTTGAAGGCGGCCAGCAGCCGGTCGACGCGGTAGTCCTCCGGCACTTCCGGCGCGGCCCGCAGGATGAGGCGCAGGTCGAACGGCCCGTTAGGCCGCAGGGTTAGCCGCAGCAGGTCCTTCAGGTGCAGAATGCCGACAATGTGGTCGAGGTCGTTCTCGTAAACGGGGAAGCGACTGTGACGACTCTCCGTGACGATGCGGATCAACTCATCCTGTGGCCAGCGCGCGTCGAGGGCCTGCATGCGCCGGCGCGGCGTCATCACCTGGCCAACGGTGCGCTCGCTGAAGTCGAAGATGTTGCGGATGAATTCCTCTTCCTCGTCCTTGATCAGCCCGCCCTCGGCGCTCTCGGCAACGATCAATTCCAGCTCGTCGGCGGCCACCAGCCGCTCTTCGCCGTGGGCCGGCGGAATGCGCAACAGGCGCAGGAGCCGGTTGCCAATGGCGTTGAGCAGATGCACTGGGTACTTGAGCACGCCGCCGGTGAAACGCATCAGCGGATCGAGACGAATGGCCATCGAGGAGGCGTCGGATAGCGCCAGCGCCTTGGGCACCATCTCGCCGACGACGACGTGGAGGTAGGTCATCAGCGACAGGGCAACGATGTAGCCGATGGTCGCCGTCGTCGCCGGGGTGAGGCCACCGAATCTCTCCAGGTACGGCTCGATGAAGTGGCTGATGGCCGGCTCGCCATACATGGCCAGCCCCAGCGAGGCCAGAGTAATGCCCAGTTGAGCCGTAGCGATGTAGTGGTCGAGGCGCGGACGCAGTTCCAGCACCTGCAAGACGTTGCCGGCGACGCTGTTGCCCTCGTCGGCCATCTGCTCCATCTGGGTATCGCGCACGCCGATGATGGCGAATTCGGCGGCCACGAAAACGCCATTGATGATGACCAGCACAAAAATGACGATGGCCGGCACAATCAGAACCGTAAACGACGGCAGCGATTCGCCCGCGGCGGCCGCGGCCACGAAAAAGCTTACACCGGGCAAGCCCAGCAGGAGGAGGGCCAATTTAGTCATGCTCGGCGATATCCCATTCCGAAAAGGGCGAGTCGGCCTCGCGCGGTGGTAGCGTCAGCGACACCTCGCCCACGCCCAGGTCTTCCATCGTTTCCACGCGGATGACGACCTGAGCGACGCGCACTTCGTCGCCGGCCAGCGGCGGCCGGCCCAGTTGGCTGAAGACAAGTCCGCTGAGCGTGTCCGCGCCCTCCTCCGGCAGTTCCAACTCCAGATACTCGTTGACATCGCTCACCAGCAGGTCGCCGCGCAAATAGATGCGGCCTTCCTTGTCGCGAGCAATGGCGGCCATTTCATCGTCGAACTCATCTTGCAGCTCGCCGAAGATCTCCTCAATGAGGTCCTCCAGGGTCAGCAACCCGGCCGTGCCGCCGAACTCATCGAAGACGATAGCCAGATAGCCGTGGCCCTCCTCCAGCCGGTCCCAAACCTCGCCCGCGGCCAACGTCTCCGGCACGAAGACGACCTCGCGCACAGCCGTGGTGATGTCCCGTTCGCCGCGGTGATAGACGCGGAACACGTCCTTGACGTGGACGAAGCCAACGATGTCGTCAATCGTCTCGCGGTAGAGGGGAATGCGGGAGTAGCCTGCCTCGACGGCCAACTGCATCAGCTCCAGCGCGTTGGTTTCAATGGGCGCGGCGGTGATGCGCGTGCGATGGATCATCACCTGGCGGGCGGTCAACTCGCGCATGCGCAGGGCGTTGCGCAGCAGGCGGCGCTCGTTGTCATCCAGCAGCCCGCCCTCGTAGCTTTCCGTCACCAGCAGTTCGATCTCTTCAGCCGAGTGCGCCCGGCCGGATGCCTGATGCGTGTCCCGGCCGAACAGGCGCAGCAGCAGGTTGGCGCTGCCGTTGAACAGCCAGATGGGCACGGCGAAGAGCAGCAGGGAGAAGCGCATGGGCCAGACGACGGCGCGGGCCATCCCCTCCGGGTTCTGGATGGCCAGCGACTTGGGCAGCAACTCGCCCAGGATGACCTGCAAAGCGGTGATGACGAACAGTACACCGATGACCGCGATCGACTGGCCCAGCCGCGTCGCCGTCGTTGGCGAGACGACGTTGCCCAGCAGGTTGCCCAGCGGCCCGGCCAGGCGCATGGCGATGGCCCCCTGGGCATACGCGCCCAGAACCAGCGATGAGATGGTGATGCCCACCTGACAGGCGGCCACGTAGCGGTCGAGCTTGCGGCTGTCCTCGATGTAGGGCAGCAGCATCCGCGCCAGCGAGTCCCCCTGGGCGGCCATCTGGCCAATGCGCGTGCGGCGCGCGGCCACCGTGGCGAACTCCGCGCCGACGTAGAGCGCCGTCAGCAGCAGCATCAGGCCAATGGTGACGAAAGCGGTGAGGACGACGATCATGGCATCTCAGTGCCGGCGCGGGTGGCCCGCCCGCGGGCAACAATGCCGCGGCCAGAGCGCGGCCCGGTGGGTCGGCCATGCCCCGCAGCCGATGCGGTGTTGTCGGTGGAGTCGTGGGGGCAAAGGTTCGGCGGCTCCGAATCGGGGTCGCTCAAGAGTGACATTCTCCCTGGCGACCGCGCCGGTGCGCGGCCAGGCTCTTCAATTCGCTGGTATCCATCTATCGATCGTTGGGTGTCAGACGGTGGGCAAGGAGACTCTCGCCAGTTCGTTGACAAAGCGATTATAGTGACCACGGGGCGAAAGTCAATCGCTCCCAATGTGAGCGCCGGCCAGACCAAAGTAGTCCGCCCGCAATCGCCAGTCCGAGCGCCCCGGCCGGATGAACGTCTGGCGCGGAACCTGGCCGGAGGTGGCGTTATAGCGCTCCGGGATGAACCACTTCAGCGGCCGGATCTCGGCGAAGTGGTAGGCGAAGCCTGGTCGCTCCGCGTTGTTCCATAGCGCCAGCAGCAGGCCATCGTCGTCGCGGGTCATCTGGACGCCGACGCCCTGGCTCACTTCCAGCAGCGCCCGCGCCTGCGCCGCGGACAGATCGACGCCGAAGTCGGCCAGCAACTCCGGCCGGCCCGGCAGCCGCGCCAGTCGCTGGGCCAGAAACTCCTTGACGCCGGAATCGAGCCGGAACGACCCTAGCAGGCGCAGACACGTCTCTGCGGTGCGGTCGCGCCGGGACAGGGCGGCCCTGACCGTCAGTTGCGCGCCCGCGCCGTCCAGTTGCAGCGGGGCCAGGTGCAACGCTTCTTCCGCCGCGTCATAGCTAAACGCCACTGCCTGCGTCTGCCCGTCAGTCAACAGCGTCACCGCCGCGGGCGCGGCCAGGCCGTGGATGTGGATGTAGACGCGGCGGCCGGCGGGCAGCAGCGTTCGCTCGCCGGCCGCCGGGCTGATCGTCAGCCGCAATTGCTGGCCGTCCCAACGTTGTTCAAAACCCGACTGCACAAATGCGCCGTCCCGGTAGGCCGTCGTCTCGCCGTCGTCTTCATAAAGGCTGAAGCGGCCATCGGCCCCGGCAAAAACGTGCATGTGCAATTCCTGCGGACACTCTACGCCGCCCCAGCCGACACGCGGCCCCAGGGGCACGATGGCCCCGGCGCGGGCAAAGACAGGGATGTCCTCCAACGCGCCGTAGAGCGCGTACCAGGCATCGCCGCGATAGTGCTGCCCGGTGAAAAAGTGATACCAGTCGCCCGGCGGCAGCCAGACGACCGCGCGCGCCAGGCGTGTGTCGGCCTCGGCCGGCGACAGGAACGGAGCGACGACGAGATCACCGAATAGGTACTGGTTGGGGCAGGCGTAGGCAGCATCGTGGTTGGGGTAGTCGTGGTACATCGGCCGCACCGGCGCGACCGCCTCGGTTTCGTCCCGCCGCGAGAGGGTATAGAGGTAGGGAATGAGCGCGTGGCGCAGCTGCATGGCCTCGCGGGTGACGCGCAACACCTCGGCGTCGTAGCCCCACGGCCGTCGCTCGTGGAATGGGTTCTTGGTGCTGTGCAGCCGGAAGATGGGGCTGAAGACGCCGAACTGCACCCAGCGAGTGAATAGCTCGCCGTCCTCGACGCCGCGCATGTGGCCACCAATGTCGTGGCTCCACCAACCATAGGCGACGTTGGCCGCCGTGGCTGTCATGTAGGGCTGGAAAGCCAGCGACGCCCAGGAGACGACCGTGTCGCCGGAGAAACCGATAGGGTAACGGTGGTTGCCCAGCCCGCCCCAGCGCGAGAAGACAAACGGCCGCTTGCCGTGGCGGCCCAGATCGTGGAAATGCAGATGGTTGAGCCACCACAGCGGGTCTAACCCGCCAATGGCCGTCTCCGTGCCCTGCTGCCAGTCCATCCACCAGAAATCGACGCCGATGTCCTCCAGCGGGTGATGGAGTACCTCGAAGTAGGC
>DAOSMQ010000131.1:0-6636 GCA_035372725.1 Promineifilum sp. (SeqCode) | reverse complement strand
TTGCGTTAACTTCTTCTCTACAGGTACACTTGCGCGCATGTATCCGGAAGATCGCGTCCTGGTGGCCTATGTGCCCCGGCCGGCCGATTTCGAGCTGATTCGCCGCGAGGGCTGGTATCGCATCCCCCAGCGCAGCGCCCCCAAGGGCTTACACGCCGAGGTCATCGCTTTCTACTTCGGCCGCGCCTTCGAGGAGCAAAAGTACGCCATTCACTACTACGCTCGCAACGCCGGCCACGAGCTGGCCCGCCGCCGCGACCTGCTGCCCGACGAACCCGACCACCCCCGCGCCGATGACATCTACTACAAAGTCCAACTCGGCCCGCTGCAACAACTGGCCCAGCCCATCGTCAGCCTGCGCTGGCGGCGGCTGACCTTCATCCACACCACCTGGGACCGCTTCCAGGAGGCCAGGGAGATCAACGACCTGTTCATCGAGGGCGGGCCATACGTCGACCGCCTCTATGCGACGCTGAAAGAGCGCGGCATCCCCGCCGAGCGCGACTACCACGTGGCCGAAACGCAGCCGGAGTACGTCGTGGCCCTGTCGGTGCCCACGCGCGACGGCCGCATCGACGTGGCCTATGGCGACCTGCCGGCCAGCGAGGGCGAGGTGGCGGCCCTGGCCGACGCTCTGGCGCAGGCCATCGCCCGTCAGGGCGGCGTCGCCTGGCTGGGCAAGAACGCCGAAGACGACCGGCCACAGACGCCGGATTGGTGAGGTGCGGGCTATGGACGATGAGACAACGGGCACGACGCCGGACGGGACCGGCAACAACGCGGAGCGCACCGCGCAGGCGGGCGCGATCGCCGGAGCCGCCGCCGGAGCCGCCGCGGGCGCGCAGGCCGGCGCCCGCGCCGCCGAAGCGGCCGCCGGCGGCAGCTATGAGGCGGTATGGACCTTCCGCGGCTACAAGCTGCGGCCGTCGGAATTCAACACAGCCATGGTGCACTACTACCGCGCCGAGATTCAGCGCTCCAACGTCTGGCGCAGCCGGCTGGACACGACAACCAACTGGGCCGTCGTCACCGTGGCCGCGTCGATCACCTTCGTTTTCGCCGCGCCGGAAAACCACTGGGGCGTCTTTCTGCTGGTGATGCTGCTGGTGCTGCTGTTCCTCTTCATCGAGGCGCGGCGCTACCGCTACTACGAGTTGTGGAGCCTGCGCGCCCGGCTGATGGAAACCGACTTCTTCGCCGCCATGCTCGTGCCTCCCTTCGCGCCCCACGCCGATTGGGACGAGACGCTGGCCGAGTCTCTCTTGCAGCCGCAATTCCCTATCTCGCGGCTGGAGGCCGTCGGCCGCCGCCTGCGCAACAACTACCTGTCTATCTTCGCCATCCTGAACCTGGGCATCCTGCTAAAGCTCTACCTCCACCCCTTCGAGGCACGCTCGGCGGAGATGTTCATCGAGCGCGCCCACCTGGGGCCGTTCCACGGCGGCATGGTGCTGGCCGGGCTGGGCGTCTTCATGATCGTGCTGTTGCTCACCACGCTCGTATCGCAGGGGCTGCAAGAGGCCAGCGGCGAGGTGCTGCCCAAGTACAACATCGAGGACTTCCTGGGCGACCTCTGGCCGCTGGGCAACGAGAGCGACAACGCCGCCGCAACCGGCGTGACCGGCACGGCCGATGGTTCGTCCTGGTCGCGCCTCAGCCGCCGCAAGCGCCGCCGCCCACAGTTGCTGGCCCTGGTCGTGGCCGCCAACCCGCAGCACCTGGCCGACCGTATCATCGCCGAACTGCATCGTGGGGCGACGGCGCTGCACGGCCAGGGCATGTACCTGAAGCAGGAGCGTGACGTGCTGCTGGTGGCCCTGACCGTGACCGAGATCGAGCACCTGAAGGCCATCGTTCGCGAGGAAGATCCCCAGGCCTTCATCACCATCATCCCGGCTAAGGAAGTGGTGGGGCAGGGGTTTGTTCCTTTGGAGAAGGATTAACGGTTGGTGGCAACCACTGAATGCCCACTGCGTCACCCAGCTTGCGGAACTCAGGATCGCCGGTCAGCACAACAGCATCCAATTCTTGGGCCAGCGCAGCGGCGAAGGTGTCGCCGCAAGCGATAGCGTAGTGAGCCTTAAGATGGGCTGCGGCGTAGACCCGCGGTCGCGTCACTTCGACCACCGTGAGCGGCAACTCATCCAGTAGCGCCAGCAACTGCGGCAGTTGGTCGCTGCCTTGACGCCGCTCAAGCTGATAGAGGACTTCGCCCAGATTGATCAGACTCATATATGCTGCCGACCGGCCGGCCCCAGCCTCTTGCAGGACTGATTTAACCTCGATTGCCCCTGGTTCACGCTGAATGTAGGCCAACAAAGCAAAACTATCCAGAACGTAGCGATTCAAGCGTCCTCTCTTCGTGTGCGTTGTCGCGTTCGCGCTCGGCCAGGAGTTCGGCTGTCATTGACGGCCCTCCGGCAAACATCCCGTACAAGGCCTCAATAGGGTCGTCAGGAATTGGGACCAGGTAGATAGCTCCTCGGTAGTCAACGAAACGCACCTTGGAGCCGGCCTCCAGACCGTACTTTTGGCGCAACGCTTTGGGAATGACGACCCAGCCCTTGGCCGAAACAGTTGATAGTGTCATAGAAGTCTCCCTTGTATATACAAATACTCCATTAGTATACACAACGGGCCTAACATGAGTATGAATTCAATGAACTGTCATACCTACGGGCAAAAATCGGCCGCGCCCAGGCTAGGATTGCCGTAGCCCATATCGCTCAGCGTCCCCGTCGGGTTGTCCAGCGCGGCCATCTCGCTCTCGATGGCGGCGCAGAGGGTGGCCTGCCCGTCCGCGCCCGTCCAGCCGGCCAGCAGCGCCGCCGCGGCGGCCGTCGCCGGGGCGTCGGGGTGGTTGGTTTGCAACCACTCCAGCCGGCCGGCCGCGCGCGTTGAATCTCCCTGTAAGAGGTCGATCAGGATGAGCCGGAAGGCGGCGAAGCGGTTGATGTCGGCCGTGACCTGCTCGGCCGGGTAGGCAAAGCTGTCGGTGACGACGGCCGGATCGTTGATGACCGCCTCATAGAGGGCCAGCGCCCCGTCAAGATCGCCGGCGGCCATCCGGTCATTGGCCTCGTAGAGCAGCAAGTGGCGCAAGTTGGTCGGGTCGAGGCGCGTCTCGGCCAGCGTCACCGCCGCGCCGTCCCAGCGCCAGACCTCGCTGCGCGTTCGCACCGTGCCCGCCCCGGCCGAGCCGATAGCCCCGCCGTGGACGACGACATCAGCCGCGCCGTCGCCGTTCGTATCCATCACCTGAATGTCGGCCGTGGGCATGGCGATGGTCGTACCGGGGTCGTCGTCAGTCAGCGGCGCGCGCTGCACCAGGTCGGCCAGGCCCGCGGCCGTCTGGCCGATGACGCGGTAGTTGCCGGTGCAGGTGTGCGCGCCGCAAAAGTGGGCGTCGGCGATGATCTCCGGCAGATGGTCGCCGGTCACGTCGGCCACGGCAATCAGCGTCGGCGCGAGGAAGCTATAGATGTCGCTGCTGGGCGCGGCGTAGTAGCGGAAGACGACGCCGTCGCCGTTGATGACCCACAGATCGCCGGCCGCGCCGAAGGGCACGCCCGGTAGCGACGGGTCATAGAGCACGGCAATCCACTCGTCCAGCAGGTCGCCGTTCAGATCGGCGGCGCGCCAGTCGGCGTCACTGTGCTGCATGCCCGACCGCTGCAAAGCGGCGCGCACGGCCGCCGGGTTGACGTTGTTGCGCCACAGGTCTGTGATCCATATCTCCAGCCCCTCCCAGTCCGTCGGCGCGGGGGCCAGCGGGCCGGTGGCGGGGCGGCCGGGCGCGGCCGTGGGCGCGGCGCAGACCGTGCCACAGCCGCCGGGGCAGTCGCCGCTGGCACAGGCGTAGACCTCGCCGGGGGCGCAGGCCGGCGGCGTGCACATCAGCGCCGGCGTCTCGCTGCCAGGCAGCGTCGATTCGGGCGGAGCCGTCGGGCCGGTTGCCGCGGGCGTGGTTGGCGACAGCAGTTGGCCGGGCTCCAGCACGGAACAGGCGCTCAGCAGCAGCAAGGCCAGCGCGGCCGCCACACGACGGGCTAAAGGGCGTTGGTTCGTCGTCATCACAACTCCTTCTCTTCCGGGGGCGGCTCCGCGCTGGCCGCCGGCCGCAACGCCACCGGCTCCAGCCGGAAGCGCAGCGTCAGCCGGCCCAACTGCACCGTGTCGCCGTCTTGCAGCGCCCGCGGAGCCAGACCCAGAGGCTCGTGATTTAGGAATGTGCCCGTGGCGCTGCCCTCGTCGTAGAGCCAGTACTGGCCGCTGTCGTCGCGCCGGATGCGGGCGTGCAGGCGGGCCACGCCAGGGCCGGCCAGAACGATGTCAACCTCGTCCGGCTCGCGGCCAAGAGTCACATTGTCGGCCAGCAGCTCGATCTGCTCGCGGCGGTCGCCCTCAACCCACTCCAGCAGAGGCACGAACTCGCCGCGCGCCGGCGGGCGCGGCGGTGACGCGGCCGGCGGCGGGGGTGGCGCGGGGGCGCGCCGGCGCGCCCGGCGGATGGCCCACAGGCCCAGCAAGGCCACGGGCAGCAACAGGGCCAGCGGCCACAAGCGGCCGGCATCACTGGCCAGCGTCGCCGTCGGCGCGGCCGGCGTCGGGGCAACCGTCGGCGTCGGCGGCTGCGGCCGGGCCACGGCGATGGTCACCGTCACCGGCGCGGACCTGGCCTGGAAGCCCAGCGCATCGGCTACCTCGACCGTCACGATGTAGTCGCCGGCGTCGCGCTCGCTGATGTCCCAGACCAGGGGAATGCGCCCGGTGGGGCCGGGCTGGGGAATGGCCGCCTGGGATTGAACTTCGCCGTCCACGCGCAACGTCACGTTGGTCAGCTCGCGCGGCCGGTCGTCGGGCCAGCGGACGACGGCCGCCAGCGACAGCGCCGCCGGTTGCAGCAGAGCCAGAGGCGTATCCACAGAGTTGCCGACGCGGCGGATGGCGGCGGGCAGGTCGAGGGTGACTTCAGGGGCGGCCAGGGCCAGCTCAAATGTGGCCGTGTCGCGAACGTTGCCCAGGTTGACGGCCACTTGTTGTGTGCCGTTGGCCCGCAGGGCGGAGACGTAGGCCATTTCGGTCTGATTGCTCTGGGCGGCGAACAGTTCATAGAGGGGCGTCGCCGCCTCCGGAGTGGGCATGTGGATGGTCTGGCCGTTCGTTGGCTCCGTCAACGCGGCGGCGTTGGCCAGCTCATCTGGCGCGGCCTCCGCTCCCAGGATGGCGACGTAGAGGGGCACGTTGGCCATCTGCGCCGCCGCGGCCAGCGCTGTCGCGTCCAACTGCCCGTCGATGCGGGCCGCGTCGGTGTAGAGCAGGATGGCCTGGAAGCGCCCCTCGTCCGTCTGGCCGGCCAGGTGGTCGAGGGCCGCGGTCAGCATTGCCTGGAGCGGCGTCGCCCGCAGCGGTTGGTCGGCCGGCGGCGCGAAGTCGAAGGCCGTCACAGCCGCCGTCAGCGCGTCGGCCGTCGTCGCGTCTTCGATCAGGAAGAGCGGCTCCAGCCGGGCCGCGTCCGGAGCGATGACCGAGACGCGGTCAAGCCCGTCGGCGTTCATGGCGGCGCCGGCATAACCAGCGATGGCGGCGACGACCTTTTCGCGCCGGGTGGCCCCGCCGATCTCATCGGCGACGTGGAAATCGACGTTGGCGTCGATGACCAGGGCCAGGTCGATACCGACGGCCACGCTCGACAGCGTCGCCTCCGGAATGGGCACGCCATTCTCGCGCAGCAGCAGGCGGGAGAGGTCGCCGGCCGGGGCGCTGCCCGGCCCGGTGGTCAGCACGCGGACGCGCACGGTGGGGAAGTCGGCGGTGTCCACGGCAGTGATGCGCACGCCTAACGCCTCACGGGCCACCCCTTGGGCGGCAATGCTTGGCGCGGCCAGGAGGGCGAGCGCCAGGGCGTAAAAAAGTGGGCTGATGTGTTTCCGTGGGCCGATCATTGTTTCTTTTCCGCCCGCCGTCTGCTATTATATCAACATAACTTCTAATGGAAGGGAGAAGTGTCATGGTGTCTCTGAGTCGCCCGCTTCGTAGCCTGTTGGCCGTGTCCGTCCTGCTGCTGGGCGCGCTGCTTCTTAGCCAGGTCGCCCAGGCGCAGGGGACAAGCCAGATTGGCCGCATCGAGATCACCGGCTCCAACACCGATAGCTTCCCCAGCGTCCAGTTGCAGGTCTATGGTCTGGACGGCGCGGGCGCGCCCATCGACTTTGCCACCGAACAGCTCTTTGTCAGCCAAAATAACTTCCCGGTCGATGAGGTTGTGCCCGACGGCCGCGTGACGGTCGGCACGTTGACTGTCTTTCTGATCGACGCCGCCGGTGGCATCACCGAGCCGCTGCCGTCCATCGAGGCCGCCATTCGCCAGTACGCCAGCGCCGGCAACATGCAGGAGCAGGTCGATTACGTCGCCGTCTACCAGAATCGCGCCGCCGGCCCGCAAGAGCTATTGGCCCCCACGCCCTTCTACAACGGCGTCAGCAATCTGTTCATCACCACACCGCTGGCGGCCGAAGAGGGGGCGACCTCGCTCTATGACGCCGCGGTGCGTATGGTCGAGCTGACTCCCGGCCTGAAGCCGCGGCCGGAGATGGCCGCGGCCATCGTCCTCATCAGCGACGGCACCGACCCCGG
>DAOSMQ010000130.1:0-6666 GCA_035372725.1 Promineifilum sp. (SeqCode) | reverse complement strand
GCCCATCCCCTGGGCCGCCGCGAGACTACATAAACATGAGGTAGTAACAACAATATGAAACGCAGCAACGTGATACACCTGTTTGCCGGGCTTGTGGTCGTGTCGGCAATGCTCGTTCTGGCTTTCCATGCGCTGGCCGCGGGGATCGAAGCCAGCAGCGATGGCCTACGCGCCGCGGAAACGGCCCAGCAGAGCGACACACCCCAGGCCCAAGAGGATATCCTGGCGGCAACGAACTGCCGCTATGGCGTCGGCTACGTCCCCGGCCTGCCCCACTCACTGAACTGGATTCCGACGCTAGACGCCGGTTGGTACGTCAACTTCGGCGCCAGCGGCGGCGGCCCGGGCGTCCGCAGCGCTGCCTTCGCGCCGATCATTCGCGTCCGCCAGGAACAGGTCAACGGCGTGCGCACGGATAACTTCATCGCTACCCCACCGATGGTCTTCAGCTATCGCAACGAGCAGGGCGCGCTCGTGAACGGCCTGGGGCGGCTGGTTAGCAGCAATCCCGGCGGCTTCTGGATCATCGGCAATGAAGTTGACGTCAACAACTACGTTCAGGACAACACGATGCCGCAGGTCTATGCGCGAGCCTATCACGATATCTATCAGTATATCAAGCGCATCGACCCAACAGCCAAGGTAGCCATCGCCGGCCTGTCGATGATGACCCCCGGTCGCCTGCAATACCTGTCCATCGTCTGGGACACCTATCGCAGCGTCTATGGCGAGACCATGCCGGTCGATGTTTGGAACATGCACCTCTACATCTTGGAGGAGCGCAACCCGGCTGACCCTAACCAGTATGGCGACGGCAAGATCGCCCTAGGCACCGACCCAGCGCTGGCCAAGCTGACCTCGGGGGGCGTGGCCGACAGCTGTCCGGCCCTCGGCGCGGCCGACATCCCGGCCAACGACCCGCGCCCGGATGTGCATTGCCGCGCGGAGCACGACAGCGTGCGCATCTTCCGCGAGCAGGTCTATGCGATGCGCAACTGGATGAAGGAGCGCGGCCAGCAGAACAAGCCGCTGATCATCTCTGAGTTTGGCCTGCTCTACCCCTATGTGCTGGACGACAATGGCCAGTACTTTCTGAAGGACGAGCACGGCCAACCCTTTGCCCCCGCGCGCGTCACCAAGTATTTGCAGGATACAATCGCCTTTCTGGAGACAGCCAAGGACCCTAACCTGGGCTACCCGGCCGACGGCAACCGGCTGGTGCAGCAATGGCTGTGGTACAGCATCGTCACCGGGCCGGAGACTTCCGGCGGTTCCAGCAACCTGATCAGCTGGGATACCTTCCAGAACATGCCCGGCGGCGACCCGGCCGCGCTGACGATGATGGGCCAGGCCTATCAACAGGCCGCCAACGCCAGCGAGAACTGGACCAATCTGGTCGGCGGCGTCGCCCAGAACGTTGTCACCCTGGCGCAGGGCAACAACCAGAGCAAAGCCCTGTTGACGGCCACTTTCCGCAACAGCGGCACGCTGAGCGTTGTCGCGCCCATCAAGGTGACGTTCTACCGCGACCAGGCGCTGACGCAGGAGATCGGCTCGGCCGTCTATGACCCCAACGCCCGCGGCGCAGTGGCGGGTTGCACCTGGGACGGCCGCAATAGCAAGCAGGTTTCGGTGCTGTGGAGCAACCTATCCGTCGGCACGCACAACTACTGGGCCAAAATCGATACGCTCAACGCTGTTACCGAAACACAGGAGACGGATAACGTGACAACCCGTGGCACGGTCACGGTCAAGCCCTACGGCACATTCATCCCCCTGGCAAATCGCCAGTAGAGGGCCAAACGCCGGCGCGGCCTGGCCGCTCGATTGGACGAAAGAGAAGGAGTCTGGCAAAATTGATTGCCAGACTCCTTCTCTATGTGGACCGATGCGCGACAAGCGACTGCCTGGGCCTTCGTCTGGCTGCTTCTGGTGACAGCCGGTTTTGTGCTGCTGCGCCCGCCGGCCGGCGGGCGGCGCTGGCCGAGCTGGCCGATCATCCTGCTATTGGCCGCTCTTGTCCGCTTGCTGCCGGCGCTGTGGCTGCCGGTCGGCGCGGGCTATGACATTGCGTCGTTCCACATGGTCACCGATGCGCTGCTGGGCGGCCGCGAAGTCTACGCCGCCGCCCTGGGCCGCCATCCCTACCTACCCTTCCAGATGTTCATCATGGGCGGCATGGCCGCGCTGTCGGCCGCCACGGGTCTGCCCTTCGTCGTGGCCATCAAGCTGCCCGCCCTTCTGGCCGACGTGGCCATCGCCGGGCTGATTTATCGCCTGGTGGCCAGCCGGCGCGGACGCGACTGGGCCGCCTATGCCGCCCTGCTCTATGCGCTGAACCCGGTCAGCCTGCTGGTCTCGGCCTATCATGGCCAGTTCGAGGCCGTCACGCTGCTGCTACTGGTCGTGGCCTGGGCGCTGTGGGAGCGGCAGCGAGTGGGAGCGGCAGCCGCGGCTCTGGGTCTGGCCATCCTCAACAAGACCTGGCCGGTCGTCCTGTTGCCCGTCTTCTTAATGCGTCTGGCCACCTGGCGGGCGCGCATCCTCCATACCCTTGTCGCCCTGGGCATCCCGGCACTGGCCGTGGTTGTGTACCTGCTGGCCTACAACGCCGACCCCATGACCATGCTCGGCCGCGCCCTGACCCACCGCGGCGTGGCCGGCTATTGGGGGCCGAGCGCGGTGGTTTTTCCGCTGGCCACGGCCCAACCCGCCCTACAACCACTGGCCGACGCCCTGCTGGCCCTGCGCAACCCGTTGTTACTCGCCGCCGTCCTGCTGACCCTGTGGTGGACGCAGCGCCAGCCGGCGCTGGACGCGCTGCTGACGGTGCAACTGGCCGTCTTCGCCGTAACCGTCGGCTTCGGCATCCAGTGGCTCGTCTGGCCGGTGCCCTTCGCGCTGCTGGCCGGGCAGGCTCGCTGGCTGCGGCTCTATTCACTGGCCGCGGCGCTGATGCTGGCCGTTCACCTCTTTGGCTTGCATATGGTTCCCTGGTTGCCGGAGCGGCTGCCGGCGTCGGCCGACTGGATCATCCGGCTGAGCGCGCTGCCGGCCTGGGGCGTGGTCGTGGCCTGGCTGGTGGCCCGGCTGCGGGCGGCCCACGCCGTCGCCCCGGCCGGCGGGCAGCACGAGGATTGGCCTCAAAGCGGGGGCGTCGCCGCGCCATGACCGCCGTCGTGCCCCTGACCTTCACCGCCATCGTCCTGAACTGGAACGGCCGCGCCTACCTGGAAGCATGCCTGTCGGCGCTGCTGGCCCAGGAGTACCCCATTGAGCGGCTCGTCGTCGTGGACAACGGCTCGACCGACGACTCACTGGCCTTTCTGCGCCAGCGCTTCCCGGCCGTGCCCGTGCTGGCTAACGGCGGCAACGTCGGCTTCGCCGCCGGCAACAACCTGGCCCTGCGCAACCTGACCAGCGCTGCCGCCCTGCTACTCAACCCCGACGTCATCCTCTCGCCCGGCTGTGTGGGCGCGCTGGCCGCGGCGCTGGCCGCCGACCCGGCCGTAGCCATTGCCGGCGGCAAGTTGTGGTATCCCGACGGCCAAACGCTGCAACACGGCGGCGGCTTCATCACTCGCCCCCAGGCTATGCCCGGCCACTACGGTATTGGCGAGGCCGACGCCGGGCAGCACGACGCCACCCGCGACGTGGACTACGTCATCGGCGCGGCCGTGGCCGTCCGGCGGCTGGCGCTGGAACAGATCGGTCTGTTCGACGAGGGCTTCTTTCTGTACTACGAGGACGCCGATCTGTGCGCGCGGGCGCGGGCGGCCGGCTATCGCGTCGTCTACGAGCCGCGGGCCACGGCGGTACACGTCGAGTCGGCTGTGGCCGTCCGCGGCAGCTTCAGCTACTACCAGCGCTTTCACACCGGCCGCTGGCGCTACCTGCTGAAGCACTTCAGCGCCGGCGAGCTTCTGGACGAGACTGTGCCGGCCGAGGCCGCCTGGCTGGAGCGGGTTGGCGGTGACGAGCGCCGCGCCGTCTCGCTGGCCTACCTGGCCACGGGCCACGCCCTGGCCGACATTCGCCATGCTCGCGCCGCCAACCCGCTACCCGACGCGGCTTGGACAGCGCTGGCCGCGGCGCTGGCGCAACTGGGGGCGCGCGCCCGGCCGCGGCCGGAAGACGCGGCGGCCCTGGCGCGGCTGGCCGCGGCGGCTGTGGTCGTCGAGCGGCCGTTCGTTTCCAACGCCCCCCTGCTCGGCCCACTCATCGCCCGCTTCCGTACCGCCTGGAACAACGTCGCCTCGCGCTGGTACGTCCACCACGTCGTCGAGCAGCAGAATGCCTTTAACCAGTTAGCCGTCCGCCAACTGGAGACTTATGAGTTGGAGTTGGCCGAGCAGATGGCGCTGCTAGAAGAGCAAATTGTGGAGCAGGAGGCGCTGCGCCGCCGCGTGGCCGAGTTGGCCGCGCAGGTGGCCGAGCTGCGTCGCCGGCTGGCTGCGGCTGAGTGACGGCCTGGTTCGCTAGCCGTCCTCGTGGGGCGGCTGTCGTTGTCGGTCGGCGCGCGTCACCCAGCCGGGCGCGCCGCCCGGCGTCTGGCCCAGCAGCAGATTCAGTTGGGCCGTGTGCCCGGCAATGTGGCGCATACTGTAGAGCAACAGTTCGGCAAACGACACCTCACCCCAGCCCATCCAGCACAGACGTTGGGCCTCTTCGTCGGTCGTGCCGGCGATCGTTGTCTGGCAGCGGCGGCGGCAATGCGCCAGATAGCCCAGTAACTCCTCTTTGGTGTAGGGCCGCGCCGGAATGGGGCCGTTTTCGTCCTGCTCGATGAGTTCAAACGGCGGCGGCGGCAAGAAGCCGTCTTCCGTGCCGTTCAGGTGGATATCTACCCAGAATAGCGCGTGATAGACCTGATACCACACCTGCGCTAGTTCCGGCGGTTCGTCCTGGTGAACCCACAGGCGGTGCAGCCACAGGTCGTCGGGGCAGGCGCGGATGGCGTTGCCCAGGTCGTCAATGGCCGCGCCAAACTGCTGCCAGATGATTTCTCGCCAGGGAACTGTCATGATCCTACTCCTTGTGGGCCGGTCATCGGCCCGACGACGCGCGGCCGCCGGCGGCTCCTAATCCACAAATCGCGCCGCCTGCCAGCCGCGCACCGAATTGATGAGCCAGATGCCCTCAGCGCGGGTCAAATCCCCTGGCGTCAGCGTTCGCTCGGTGATCTCACCGGCGGCCAGCAGGCGCGCCCGCAGCGTGCCCGCCAGCAGCCCGGCGCTCACCGGCGACGTCCAGGCCCGGCCGTCGAGCACCAGCACCAGGTTCGACGCCGTCGCTTCGGTTAGTTCGCCACGCTCGTTCCACAGCGCCACCGCGTCACAGTCGGGCCGGCCGGCGCGGGCCGCCTCGTAGACCTCGCGGCGGGTCGTCTTGTGGTAGAGCCAGACATCGGCCGACGACACCGGCTGCCGCGCCAGGCCCAGCCGCGCCGGTTGGGGCAGCGCCCCGTCAGCCAGTGGCCTGGCTTCCGCCTCGATCTGGCCGGCGGCATCGACCAGTAGCCGCACCTTGGCCGGGCCGGCCAGTCCGGCGGCCAGCGCGTCCAGCCGCGCGGCGGTGGCGGCCAGGGCCAGCGGATAGCCGAAGTACTCGGCCGAGTCGGCCAGACGGCGCAGATGCTCCTCGCGCAGGGCATAGCCCTCGGCTGGCGTCCAGCGCAGCGACTCCAGCAGCCGGAAGGGGCGCGCCGGCGGCACGCTCAGCACCCGCGTCTTTAGCCGGCACTCCTCGAATTCAGCCGCGGCGTCGGAATCCCAGACGATGCCACTGCCGACGCCATAGACGGCCGCGCCCCGCGCCCGGTCGAGCACGACAGTGCGGATGGCGACGTTGAACTGCGCCCGGCGGCCGGGCAGGATCGCGCCAATGGCCCCGGTGTAGACGCCGCGCGACTGGGGTTCCAGCGCGGTCAGCAACGCCATCGTCCGCTTCTTAGGCGCGCCGGTGATCGACGCGCAGGGGAAGGCGGCCGCCAGGATGTCGGTCAGTGCGGCGTCGGTGCGGGCGGTGACGGTCGAGGTCATCTGCAACAGCGTCGGGTAGCGCTCGATGGCAAAGAGAGTGGGCACGGCCACGCTGCCGACCTGGGCGACGCGGCCGAGGTCGTTGCGGATCATATCGACGATCATCACGTTCTCGGCGCGGTTCTTCTCTGACCGGCGCAACCAGTCGATCTGCGCCCGGTCAGCGGCTGTGGTCAGACCGCGCGGAGCCGTGCCCTTCATCGGCCGGGAGAGAATGCGGTCGCCGTCCAGCCGGAAGAACAACTCCGGCGAGGCCGAACAGATGACGAAACGGCCCAGGTCAAGGTACGCGCCGAAGTCGGCGCGTTGCGCCGCGCTGAGGGCGGCGAAAAGCGCCCAGGGGTCGCCCTCGAAGCCGGCCCGCAGGGGAAAAGTGTAGTTGGCCTGGTAGGTATCGCCGCGGGCGATAGCGGCCTTGATGGCGTCGAGGGCGGCAGCGTAGGCGGGGAAGTCGAGCGGATGCTGCCACGGGCCGAACCGGTGGGCGGGCAATCTGACCCCCTCTCCCTCTGGGAGAGGGTTGGGGAGAGGGTCTTCCGCCGTGCCCTCCCAGCAGACTCCCTCTCCCCCTGGGAGAGGGTTGGGGAGAGGGTCTTCCGCCGCGCCCTCCCCTAACCCCTCCCGG
>DAOSMQ010000129.1:0-6667 GCA_035372725.1 Promineifilum sp. (SeqCode) | reverse complement strand
AGCGAGCCAGCAGCGGCTCATCAACGCCGCCCAGCAGGCCGGCGATCTCGGCCTCAAAGGCGGCCGGCCACGCCTCGCGCCGCCAGGTGGGGTCGGCCGGAGCGTAGGCTTTGGTCAGGGCGTGCATCCGGCCCAGCAGCCGGCCGTAGGCATCGGTCCGCGCCGGCGTCCAGCCAACCTCCCACGGCGGCCGGCCCGGCGCAAAGGCAAAAGCGGTCGCCAGGAAGCGGCCGCCCGCGCCATCGTCGATCTCTTCCACCAACTCCCCCCGCGCCGACAGCAGCGCCCGCGCCACCGTCGCCCCGCCCGCGGCCAGGGCGTTGATCCAGTCCACTTCGCCGTGGATCATCTCCGGCGAGCGGCGCAGCGAGTGGGTCACACGCAGGATGGCCGGCATGCCGCCGTAGTCGAACCGATAGATGAAGCTCTCGAAGCCGCCCAGCGCCGCCAGCGCGGCGGGCGTTGTGCCATAGCGGGCGGCAACGGCCTGCACAATGGCGTCGCTGTAGCGGTCGCGGATGGCTTTGTCCATACGGCGGTTCCCCGTGGCCAGAATCCCTCAGCCGCCGGCCGTGTTCATCGCGTCAGGGTGTCCCCTGGCGCGCCCAAACCCGCAGCGGCCCCACCGGCTCAAAGCCCACGCGCAGCGCCGCGGTCAGGGCGTCGCCGCGCTCATAGCCAACCAGCGCCCGTTCGGGAGAGAGGACGCTGAGGAGAGCGACGGCTCCGGCATAGGCCGCCTCCGTGTCGCCGTCCGACGCAACCACGTTGGACAGGCCAATCGCTGTGCCGGCCACAGTGGCGACGGCCACGGTGACGATCTGCCTGGCGCGCAGGCCGGCCATAAACAGGATGCCCGACTCGCGCAGCAGCGCCGGCGGGAAGATGCGCTCTGAGTCGGCTGGCGGCTCGCCTTGCCCCGCCCAGACCGCCTCCCAGCGCGCCAGCGTCGCGGCGTCGGACACAATCGCCCAGTCCAGTGACGAGGCCGCCGGCGCGGGCGCATAGGCCGCGCGCCACAGCCACGCGGCCTCAAAGAGGACGTCGAAGCCCAGCGAACGCAGGTCGAGTGTGGCGAAGCTGTCTTTGACCGAGCAGGTCGGCCGCGCCGCCACGAGGTCGTGGACAGCGGCCAGTTGGGTGGCCGCTCCTCCCGGCGTCAGAGTGACGGCGTTGGGGTAATCGCGTGGCATGGCGGCGTGGTTGAGCCAGACCGTCGGGCGGAACTCGCCGGGTCGGCCGTAGGCGCGGCCGACAGCGTCGCACCAGTGGGCATTGTTACCCGCGCATAGGCTGGCCCGCACGTTGTCGTCGATCATCCGTTGGCCTGCGCCTCAGCCGGCTGGAGCACGCGCACCTCGTCGCCCACGTAGATGCGCCCGCCGTGGACGACGCGCGTCAGGACGCCAATTGGCCCCAACCCGGCAATCGATTTGCCCTGGGCCGCCTCCAGCCGTTCGCAGCCGGTGCGCCCCTTGCTGACGGCCAACACTACCTCCTCGCCAATGGCCAGTAGCGTCTCCGGCGGCAGCGTTTCCACCGCCAGCCCGCCGATGACGATCTGCTCGCCGAACTGGCCCGGCGCGGCGCGGTAGCCCTCCTCGGCCCGCGCCGCCAGCCATTCACGCGCGATCAGGTTGACCTGCCGCGTCTGGTTGCGGCCGGCCTTGCGGTCGCCGCGAATGCCGTGGCCGGCCACCAGCAAAGCCGAATCGACGGGCACGCGAATGTAATCGCCCATCCGATCCTCATAATCGCGGTCAAGGGGCTGAAAGCCAATATGAACGACATGAGCCATGGACTATCCCTCCGGCGCGCCCCCGACGCTGAGTCTGGCAGCGGATCTGCGGTGGGCGCGACCGGCAGAAGTATAGGCGATTGGCGGCCGACAACCAAACTTTTGCCAAGCCACGGCAAGCCACCCGCAAGCCACGGCAAGCCACCCGCAAGCCACGGCAAACCACCACAACCCGGCGACGCCGCCCAGCTTTAGATGAAATATGGACAAATCATTGACAAACCATCTCTTTTCCGTTATCATGGTAATGGATCATCATCGGCCGCACAGCGGCAGGAGCATATTATGACTAAGGATAGTCGCAGTATTTCGATCATTACCCTCGTTGTTGTCATCGGCGCGACCATCGCCGCCAACGTTCTGGCCTTCACGACCAACATGGACACGGGCGACATCGCCAACAGCACCTTCGACAGCACCAACTACTTCTTCCCGGCCACCTACGTCTTCACGACCATCTGGCCGGTCATCTACGCCAGCATCGTTGGCTGGGCCATCTACCAGGCCTTGCCCGCCCAGCGCGATAACCCGCGCTTCCGCGCCGCCGCGCCGTGGCTCATCGTCAACATGGGCCTCAATGCCGTCTGGGTGTGGATCTTCGGCATGCAGGCCTTTGTGACAACCGTGGCGGTCATCATCCCGCTGCTCTATACCACCGTGATGGTCTATCGCAAGCTGCGCGTTGGCGAGGTGAAGGTTGGCACCTGGGAGCGCGTCTTCCAGGTCGGCATCACGATCTATCTGGCCTGGCTGTGCGTCGCCACGGTGGCCAACGTCGCCTCGGCGCTCATTTCGGTCGGCTGGAATGGCTTCGGCCTGAGCCGCGAGGTCTGGGGGCTGATCATGCTGCTCGTCGGCACGGGGCTGGCCTTCTTCCTCTACCGCGGCTTCAAACGCGAGGTAGTCATCCCTCTGGTGTTCATCTATGCCTACGCCGGCATCATCGCGCGCTACGCCGATGAGCCGCTCATTCTGACCGGGGCCATTCTCGGCGCGGTCGCTCTGGCGGGGTTGAGCCTCTTCCACTTTATCGGCGGCGGCCGGGCGCGGGCGTTGCAGCCGGCCTGAGGCCGCCGCCGTTGGGGTGGGGCCGGCCGGTGGGCGGCGCGTTTTCTGGAGCGCGTCGCACCTCCCAGGCCAAAGACCTGACAGGTAAGCGGCTAACGGCACTCTGACAGCGACGAGGCCTGAGGCCGCTACCTGTCAGGTCGGCGCGCCTGGGCCGGCAACTGAAAAACCATGCTCGCACCAGGGCGCTGTTGCCTCCCGCGGCCGGCGGCGCTATAGTGATGGCATGGTGGCGCGCCCAGACGGCGTCCACCGGCCCGCAATCCATGACCGCTACCTTGCGCCCCGCCGCCAGCCCCGACCGCCGCGCCGCCCTCCTGCGCGCGGCCGGCGAATACCTGGCGGCGGCGGCTCTCGTCGTCGCCACCACGCTGGCCCTCTGGCCCCTGCGCGACCGGCTGACGATCGCCAACGAGTCGCTGCTCTATATGTTGGTGACGCTCATTGTCGCCGTCCGCTTTCGCACCGGCCCATCGGTGCTGGCCGCCCTGCTCAGTTTCTTCGCCTTCAACTACTTCCTCGTGCGGCCCTACTACACCCTCGCCGTCGAGGACACACGCGAGTTGCTCGACCTGCTCGTCTTCCTGACCGCGGCCGTCATCGCCGGCCGGCTGACCGACTACGCCCGCCACCAGGCCGAAGCCGCCGGCCTGAATGCCCGCCAGCAGGACATCCTCTACCGCCTGACCAGTGCCCTCAACCCGCTAACCGACGTGGACGCCATCCGCGCCGAGTTGCGCCGCGTGGCCGTCGAGGAGCTGGGCGCGGTTGAGGTGGAATTCCTGCCCATGCCGCCCACCGCGCCCACGGAACATCATCCCGCCGCCGACGTCGTCTTCGTTTTACTCCAGGCCGGCGAGGCCATCTATGGCACACTGCGCGCCTCCTTCCTGCGCGCGCCCTCGACCAGCGCGCACCGGCTGCTGATCGCCTGCGCCGGCCAGGCAGCCCTGGCCCTCCAGCGCGTCGATCTGACCGCTCAAGCCCAACGCAGCCGCGCCCTGGGCGAGGCCGACCGGCTAAAGACAGCCCTGTTGCGGGCCGTTTCCCACGACCTGCGCACGCCCATCACCATTATCAAGACCTCGGCCGCCAATCTGGGCGACGTCGATCTGGCCGCCCGCCTGTCGGCCGAGGAGAAGGGCGACATGGTGCAAGCCATCGAGGCCAGCGCCGACGCTCTCGACCGCCTCGTCGGCAACCTGTTGGATATGTCCCGCTTGCAGGCCGGCGCGGTTGTCCTCAATGAGGATTGGAACTCGGTGGAGGAGATCGCCGGCGACGTCGCCGCCGGCGTCTACCGCCGCGAGGGCACGGAGCGCATTCGCCTGGACTTCCCCGACGACCTGCCTCTGGTGCGCTGCGACTTTGGCCTGCTGCGCCAGGCGCTGGGCAATCTCGTTGATAACGCCCTGCGCCACGAGCCGGAGGGGCAACGGGTTGTCATCCGCGGCCGGGCCGAAGCCGGCCTCGTCCGCCTGGAGGTTGTCAACCACGGCCCAACCATCCCCGCCGAAGAGCGCGAACGCATCATGGAGCCGTTCTACCAGTCGCGCGACGGCCGCTCGGTCATGGGCGGCGTCGGGCTGGGGCTGGCCATCGCCCACGGCATCGCTGCCGTCCACGGCGGCGCGCTGGCCGTCGCCGACACGCCCGGCGGCGGGGCCACGTTTATCATCCGGCTGCCCCAGACGGAAGGCGCGCCATGATGATCCTCATCGTTGACGACGAGCCGCAGATCCGCAAGCTGCTAACCGCGGGCCTGAAGGGCTACGGCTATGATGTGTTGGCCGCGGCCGACGGCCACGAGGCGCTGACCCTTGTGGCCCAGCGCCGGCCCGAGCTGGTCGTCCTCGACATCCACCTCAGCCAGGGGCCGGATGGGCTGGAGGTCTGCCGCCGCCTGCGCGAGTGGAGCCGCGTGCCCATCATCATGCTGTCGGTGCGCGGCGACGAGCGCACCAAGGTGCAGGCCCTCGACGCCGGCGCCGACGACTATCTAACTAAGCCATTCGGCATGGAAGAGCTGCGCGCGCGCATTCAGGCCGTTGTCCGCCGGGCCGTGGCCGAGCCGGGCGCGCCGCCGGATAGTGTCATCCGTGCCGGCGCGCTGGCCATCGACCTGGTCAACCGCCGCGTAACCGTTGCGGGCGAGGAAGTCCACTTCACGCCGCAGGAATACGACATCTTGCGCCTGCTGGCCACCCACCCCGGCAAGATCATGACCCACCCAGCCATCCTCAGCGCCGTCTGGGGGCCGGAATACGCCGACATGACCCACTACGTGCGGATTTATGTCAATCAAATCCGCAAGAAACTGCGCGAAAACCCGGCCGCCAACGTCCGCTACATCCTCAACGAGCCGGGCGTGGGCTATCGCTTCATCGACCTCCCCTAGCCGCCCCGTCTTTACGCATTCCTTACGCCCCGGCCCGTGTTGCCTGACACGTTCTTGACGGCCGCCGGCGTACACTGTCGCCTAGTGGAGTCTGTCCGACCCCGCGAGGAGCACAGCATGACATTACCCATCCTTGTGGTCACCGGCGAACCGGCCTGGACGATGCAGGCACTACACCTGGCCGCGGCCATGGCCCGCGAGGCCGGCGCGCCCATCATTCTCGTCGAGATGATCCCCGCCAGCCACATTCAGTCGCTTGGCGCGGAGCCGGACGAGACCCTCTTGCCGCTGGCACGCATGGAATCGCTGCGACAGTACGCCGACGCGGTCGAGGGCTACGGCATCACCGTGACGGTGGCCACCTTCCAGTGCGCCGATTACCTCGGTGGCCTGCTGAGCGCCTGCGAACAGGCCAGCGCGACAGCGGTTTTCGCCCCCGCGCCGGGCGGCGCGCTGCGCTTCCTGGCCGCCGCGCGACTCTGGTATCTGCGGCGGGCTTTGCGCCGGCCGCTGTTCACGCTGGATGACGGCCGCGCCGCTGTCTGGCAGCCCCGTCCCCTGGGGGCCTAGTCGCCGCGCCAAACCCGCGGCGGCCCCCATTCAGCAAGGTAGTTCTATGGAAACAACACCACTGACCACAACCGCGCGAAAGCGCCTCAATCTCTCTAACCTGCTCATCGGCCGGCCGCTGGAAACGCGTACCCTGGCCCACCAGGTCGTCAGCAAAAAGGTCGGCCTGGCCGTCTTTGCGTCCGACGCCATCTCCTCGACGGCCTACGCCACCGAGGAAATCCTGGTCATCCTGGCCCTGGCCGGGGCCGGGGCGTTTGGCCTGTCCGTGCCCATCGCCATGGCCATCGCCATTCTGCTGGTCATCGTCACGGTCTCCTACCGGCAGACCATCTTCGCCTACCCCAACGGCGGTGGGGCCTACATCGTCGCCCGCGACAACCTGGGCGAAGTCGCCGCGCAGATCGCCGGCGCGGCCCTGCTAACCGACTACATCCTGACCGTTGCCGTGTCCGTCTCCTCCGGCGTGGCCCAGATCGTCTCGGCCTTTCCGGGTCTTGTGCCCTTGCGCGTGGTCATCGCCGTCAGCGTGATCGCCTTCATGACGCTCATCAACCTGCGCGGCGTGCGCGAGAGTGGCAGCATCTTCGCCATTCCGACCTACTTCTTCCTGGGCATGATGTTCCTGACGCTGGGCATTGGCTTCTTTCGTTGGGCCACGGGTACGCTGCCGACCGTGAGCGGCGTCGAACAGGTGGCCGTCCAGTCGCTCGCGCCGCTGGGGCTATTCCTGATTCTGCGGGCCTTCTCCAGCGGTTCCACGGCGCTAACCGGCATTGAGGCCATCTCCAACGGCATCACCGCCTTCAAGGAGCCGCGCAGCCGCAACGCCG
>DAOSMQ010000128.1:2651-6686 GCA_035372725.1 Promineifilum sp. (SeqCode) | reverse complement strand
CTTTGCACCGTAGCACTACTAGCTCTCACGAGGAGGCAGTGCTACGGTGCAGTTAGATAAGCAACTATTCATAGACACCACCTCCTTTAGTTAAAGATAGCGGGCGGGTGGGCCGCCAATCAATAAGATGATGTCGCAGATTATGACAGAATATACCGCCGCTGTCAATCAGCGCTCATGTTGCCATCAATCGGCCAGTTCGCGCAGGGCGGCAAGCAACCGGTCGATCTCCGCGATGGTGTTGTAGTGGACGAAGCCGATGCGCACCAGGCCGCCGCGCTCCAGCGTGCCCAGCCGCTCCATGACGGCAATGGCGTAGTAGTGGCCATCCCAGACGAAGAAACCACGCTCTCCCAGCCAGGCGGCGACCTCGGCTGGCGCGCGGCCGGCCAGCTCGACGGCGAAGGTCGGTGTGCGCCGGGCCAGCATCTCAATGTCGGTGATGCCATAGACGCGCAGGCCGGGCACGGTCGCGGCCCCACGTAGGAAATGCTCGCTCAGCGTCACTTCATAGGCCTTGATGGCTGCCATGCCCCGCGCCAACTGCTCGCGCCGCGAGCCGCCGGCCCCGCCCAACTCGGCCAGATAGTCCACGGCCGCCGCCACGCCGCTGAGGCTTTCGTAGCTCTGCGTGCCTGTCTCCCATTTGCCGGGCGGCGCGTCGGCCGCGGGGCGCACCTTATAGGCCGTTAGGCGGTCGAGCCACTCGTACTTACCGTATACCACGCCCGTGTGGGGGCCGTAAAACTTGTACACGCTACAGGCGAGGAAGTCGCAATCGAGCGCTTGCACATCGACCACGTCGTGGGGCGTGTAGTGGACGGCATCGACGTAGACCAGCGCCCCGGCGGCGTGGGCCAGGGCGACGACGCGGCCAACATCGCTGATCGTGCCCACGGCGTTAGAGGCGTAGTTGACTGCCACCAGGCGGGTGCGCTCGTTCAGCAGACCGGGCAACTCCTCCAGGGCCAGGGTGCAGTCGGCCGGGTGGAAGTCGAGCCAGCGCACCGTCACGCCGCGGTCGGCGGCGGCGCGCAGCCAGGGAGAGATATTGGCGTCGTGGTCAAGGCGCGTAACGATGATCTCCTCGCCCGGCTGCCAGGTCTGGGCGAGCGCGCGGCTGAGGCTGAAGGTCAGGCTGGTCATGTTCTGGCCGAAGATGATCTCCTCCGGACGGTGGGCGTTAAGCAGGTCGCGCATGGCCAGGCGGGCCGCCTCGGCCGTGGCGTCGCTCTCGCGGCTGGTCAGGAAGTGGCCGCCGTGGTTGCTGCTGCCGCGGCGTAGATAGTCGCTCATGGCGTCGATGACCCGCACCGGCGATTGCGTGCCGCCGGGACCATCGAGGAAAACGGCCGGCTGGCTGCCGACGGTGCGTTGCAGGGCCGGGAATTGGGCGCGAAGGGCATTCAGGTTGGAGAAAGCGTTCATGGTTTGCTCCTGTTGAAGTCGCAGCCATTATACTGTATGAATGGTCACTGAAGAACTGCGTCGGATAGCTGACGCGGGCGGCAAGATGGCCCATGATCTGGCCTGGACAAACACCAGTGCTCCGGCCCGCCGCGCGGAAACAATGATGCGACACCTCCTCTTTCTGGCGGCCACACTGCTGGCCGCGCTCACGATGACCGGCGTTCGCGCCGCCTCACCGGCGGCCGTTACGCCGCCCGATCAATTCTATCTGCCCATCGTCCTCAGCCAGCCCCTGGCCCCGCCCTATGACATGGTCCAGTTCATGGTCGGCGACCATCGCCTCTATGAGGTGCAACACAGCAGCGGCTCGCAAGCCCGCCACCAAACCCAGGAGACGCGCACCCGCTTCTACCACACCAAGGGGGACGAGGTGCGCGCCGAGTGGGAGGAGCTATGGGCCACGGCCGACACCATCTTCCGCGGCACCGACACCAGCCCTGGCAACGGCCAGTACTACACCCTCTACGAGGACGACGTTGCTGGTTCGGCCTGGAGTCCGCGCCTGTGGGACGTCGGCGATGTCTACGAGCGCAACCCCTTTGTTGTCTTCTACCGCAAGAGCGATTGCAGCGTCGTCGCCAGCGGCTACCAGCGTAGTTGGCTGCGCTTTGAGGCCTACTATCCCACCTACACGTTTCGCAGTGGCATCAGCCTGCGAAACGTCATTGAGTTGGCCTGGCTGCTGAAGCCCGACGGCCAACCCGTGGAGAGCTACTTCTATGCCGAGAAGTATGGCCTTGTTGGTTGGGGCAGTGTGGACCACGGTTACAGCTACATCAGTTGGGTGCACCAGCCGGGCCAGCGGCCGGACAACAAGCGCGAGGTCATCGCTTGCCTTGACGCGAACGGGCTGCTGCGTGGCAAGGGGGCGCTTAACCGCGGCCCGCTGCCGGAGGGCTTCCGCGCCAAGTGATCGCACTTGACGCGCTGCCGGGCGTGGGCTAGAATGACTAGATAACGCGTTGCGTTATAGGACACGCTGCGCCGGACGCGCGGCGCCAAACAATGATGGAATGCCTGCGGCAATGGCCACCTGCGGCCAGGGGCTGCCTGGACCATCCGCGCCAATCCCGTTATCACCACGCCTGTAAATAGGAGACCGCACCATGAGCGCCAATGGCCATAATTCGATCAACTTCTGTCTGAGCGACGAGCACCGCGACATTCAACGCCTGGCCCGCGACTTCGCCCGCAAGGAGATCGCGCCCCAGGCGGAACACTACGACAAGACTCACGAGTACCCCTGGCCCATCATTCGCGAGGCCCAAAAAATCGGCCTGACGACGATGGCTGTGCCGGAGCAATATGGCGGCCTGGGGCTGAGCCTGTTTGAGGAGTGCCTGGTGACGGAAGAATTGGCCTGGGGCTGTTCCGGCGTCAGCACGGCGATCGGCGTCAACGGATTGGGCGTACTGCCAATCATGATCGCCGGGACGGAAGAGCAGAAGATGGAATACGGTGGGCGCATGGCCGAGGGCGAACTGGCGGCCTACTGCGTCACTGAGCCGGAGGCTGGTTCCGACGTGGCCGGTATCCAGACGACGGCCATACGCGACGGCGACCACTACGTCCTTAGCGGCGGCAAGACCTTTATCACCGGGGCCACCAATGCCAACTTCTATTCCGTGCTGGCCTATACCAATCCGGCCGTGCGCGAAGACCGCCGCCAGCGCTACACCGGCATGAGCTTCTTCGTCGTCGAGCGCGGTTGGGACGGCATCAGCGTCGGCAAGCCGTTCGAGAAGATGGGCCAACACGCGTCGGACACGGCCGAGGTCATCTTCGACAACGTGCGCGTGCCCATTAGCTACCGGCTGGGTGAGGAAGGCAGCGGCTTCGCCACGACGATGAAGGTCTTCGACAAGAGCCGCCCGAGCGTGGCCGCGGGGGCTGTCGGTGTGGCCCAACGGGCGATGGACGAGGCCATCAAGTACGCCAAGGAGCGCATGACGATGGGCCAGCCCATCTGGCAGCACCAGGCCATCGGCCACATGATCGCCGACATGGCCATGCAGATCGAGGCGGCACGCATGCTGGTCTACCGGGCGGCGTGGGACTACGACCACGGCGACCGCAACACCATCCACGCGGCCATGGCCAAGGCCTATGCCGCCGACGCGGCCATGAAGGTCACGACCGACGCCGTGCAGGTCTTTGGCGGCTATGGTTTCATGTCGGAGTACCCGGTCGAAAAGCTGATGCGCGACATCAAGATCTATCAGATCTACGAGGGCACTAGCCAGATTCAGCGCAACATCATCGTCCGCGAACTGTTCCGCAGCCGTTAGGCATGGACGTTCTCGAAGCGATTGCCACGCGCCGAACCATCGCCAAGTTCCAGCCGGAGCCAATTCCGCCGGAGCTGTTGCGGGCGGCGCTGGCCGCCGGTGTGTGGGCGCCCAACCACCGCCTGACGGAGCCGTGGCGGTTCATCATCCTGGGGCCGGAGACACAGCGGCGGCTGGCGGCGCGCTTTGGCGAGCTGAAAGCGGCCAAGATCGTCACTGAGTCGGCCGAGCGCCGCGAACGTCTCGGCCGCCGCCGGCGCCATGACGACCACCCGCG
>DAOSMQ010000128.1:0-2641 GCA_035372725.1 Promineifilum sp. (SeqCode) | reverse complement strand
CTGGATGTTCCCGTCGTCATCGCCCTGGCGGCCAACCAGGAGGGCGACGAGCAGCGCCGCCGCGAGGATTACGCTGCCGTCTGTTGCGCGGCCCAGAACGTCCAATTGGCCGCCTGGGCCGCCGGCATCGGCACGAAGTGGAGCACCAGCGGCGTGACGCGCGATCCTTTGGCCTATGAACTATTGGGCCTGGACCCGGCGCGCTTCGATATTATCGGCTTCCTCTATGCTGGCTACCCGGCCGAGACGCCGGCGGCGCGCCCGCGCCGCCTGGCGCTGGACGAAGTCATTCGCACGACCTCCTGAGGCATGGCCAGCGGGGTGACCGGGACGCCGGTCACTCTGCTGGTTGTCCATTTGACGCCCGCGCTCCAGTCGAGTAGCATTAGCCGTCACAATCGCTCAGGATTGCATAGATTAATGATGGCTGCCCCGTTTGACACCGCTGATGATCACAACGCCTGGCTAACCCTGAGCCAGGCGGCGCATTTCCTGGATGTGCATCCGACTACGCTGCGGCGCTGGGCCAACAATGGTGACATCCCCGCGATGGTGACGCCCGGCGGCCACCGGCGCTTTGCCGCCACCGACCTGGCCCGCTTCGCCCGCGAGCGCAGCGCCCTGCGCAATGTGCAGGGCATCGCCGGGTTGTGGGCCACCAAGGCTCTGGCCCACACGCGCCAGGAAGTCAACAACCATCGCGCCGACAGCTGGCTGGCCAGGTATGACGAGAAGGAGCGCGACCACAACCGCCCACTCGGCCAGCAACTCATGGGACTGACGTTGCAGTACCTTTCCAGCGAATCGAGCGAGGACAATAGCGCGTCGATTCTGGAGGAGGCCAAGCGCATCGGCCGCCTCTATGCCCACAACGCCCTGGCCCAGGGCCTATCCCTGCGCGCCACGCTGGAAGCGTCGATCTTCTTTCGCGACAAGCTCGTCGAGACAGCCTTGCAACTGCCGGAGACGGCTAACATTCGCCCGGAGGCCAACATGCGCCTGCTGCGGCGCGTCAATGAGTTGCTCAACGCCGTCCATCTGGCTGCGGTGGAGGTCTTCGAGAACGGCCACAGCACAAACGATATGCCCGATGCCGCGGTCGCCGGCGACCCTCCGCCGGCCAACCCGCCCGACGCGCCAACCTCGTGACGGATGTCACCTTAAGGGGTGACAGATGTCACTATTCATAGGGGAGCCACTCTACTAATATAAGGTTGACCCAAAAACCGGGGCGCGGTAAACCCTTTATCCTGCCGGCCCGGCGCGGGCGCAACCGCCATGAAACACGATTCCTTCCACGAAAGCGCCGAAATGTACCTCAAGACAGCCAGCGAACTGGCCGGCTGTAACGCGCCAACGCCCATCTCCACGCTGGCCGGCCGTCTGGGCGTCTCGGCTGTCTCGGCCACCGAGATGGTTCACCGCCTGGCGGAGCAAGGGTTGTTGGCTCACCAGCCCTACCGCGGCATTAGCCTGACCGAGACGGGACAGCAACTGGCTGATGAGGTTGTGCGCCGCCACCGCCTATGGGAGTGCTTCCTCTATGAGCGGCTCGGCCTGCCCTGGCACGAAGTCCACGACCACGCTTGCCGGCTAGAGCATGCCACCACGCCGGCTGTGACCGAAGCGCTGGACGCTTTTCTGGGCCATCCCGTCGCCTGCCCCCACGGCAACCCCATTTGCGGCCGGGCCGGCGCGCCGGCAGAGCGCCCGTTGAGCGAATTGCCCGTCGGCGGCACGGCCGTCCTCGTCCGCGTCCACCCGGAAAGCGAGAGCTTGCTTTGCTACCTGGCCGAACTGGACTTGCTGCCCGGCCGGCGCGTCACTTTGCGCGAAATCGCGCCCTACCAGGGGCCGCTGGTTCTGCTGACCGACGTAGGCGTCCGCTACATTGGCCGCGAGGCCGCCGCCCACGTCCACATCCGCCTCTTGACGGAGGATCCCGCCTGATGCCAACACTGTCGTCCACACCATGGCCCGCTATGTGGGTGCTGCTGACTGCCTTTCTGGCCGCCGGTCTCATCCTGCTGATTGCTCTGTCGCCGGTCGAGAGCCGCCGTCGTCTCTTGGGCCGCCGCGCGGCCCAGCCCGTCGTGGTCGATGAGCGCGTGGAAGAGTTTCTGGCCGCCGGCTTGCTGCCCCTGTCCGATTGCCCTCGCGACCGGACGGCCTGTCTGCGCTGCTTGCAGGTCGACCGCTGCATTGTCCACCGGCTGTTGGAACTGGGCCTGACGCCCGGCGTCGAGTTGCGCGTCGTCCAGGACAACGGCGGGCCAATGCTGATCTCCGTGCGCGGTTCGCGCGTGGCCCTGGGACGCGACCTGGCTGACAATCTGTGGGTGGAGATGGACAGCCGGGCCGACGGCAAGTGACGCCCATCCCCTCCGCAAACCCTTACCGATCCTCCCATGATGACCATTGCAACCGCGCCGGCCGTGCGCGCCGTCTCCGTCGCCCTGGCTGGCAATCCCAACGCGGGTAAGACAACCCTTTTCAACGCCCTGACCGGCGCGCGGCAGCATGTCGGCAACTGGCCGGGCAAGACGGTCGAGAAGAAGACCGGCATTCTGGTGCGTGACGCGCTGCGGTTGGACATCACCGACCTGCCCGGCGCTTATAGCCTCAGTGCCTATTCGCTGGA
>DAOSMQ010000127.1:0-6705 GCA_035372725.1 Promineifilum sp. (SeqCode) | reverse complement strand
GCCGTCGGCGTGCGCGAGGGTGTTGGCGTGCTCGCCGGCGTTGGCGGCGTACCGGTGATGGTGGCCGTGGGCGTGGACGACGCTGTGGGCGTGGACGTGAGTGTTGCGCTGGCAGTGGGCGTCGCCGTCGGCGTGGGCGACGCTGTCGCCGTCGGCGTGGGCGACGCGCCATAGAGCAGCGCCGGCAAATAGATGGGCGCGGCCGTCGGCGTGGCACTGGCCGTGGCACTGGCTGTGGCCGTGGCACTGGCTGTGGCCGTTACTGTAGGCGAGGGCGAGGGCGTTGGCGTCGGCGGCGTGCCGGTGACGGTCGGCGTGGCCGTGCCTGTGGTCGTCGCCGTCGGCGTCGTCGTCGGCGTGGCTGTCGGCGTGCGCGAGGGCGTGGCCGTGGGCGTGGGCGTGCGCGAGGGTGTCGGTGTCAGCGTGGGAATCTGGTTGATGTCCACCATGCCGCCGACAAAGCTGCCGGGCACGACCTGATCATTGGTGTTGGCGAAGAAGGGCGCGGGCGATGTGAGGAAGTCGAGATAGGTCGGCACGGGCGTCGGCCGCCAGGGCACCTTGAAGGTCAGCGTCGCCAGGTTGCCACTGGGCAGCGGCGGGCTATCGGGGCTGGGGTAGATGAGCGCCTGGAACCGCCCCTCGCCGCCGGCGATGTCGATGGAGGCGATCAGCCGGTAGCCACCGGGCAGCGTCGGGACGATGCTGTCGGGTACGCCGTCGTCGTTGGCGTCGGTTTTGTCCAGCGTCAGCAGGGTGGCGTCGTAGGACAGGACGAAGAAGATGGTGTCGATGTCGTGTCCGCCGCTGCTGAAGGCCAGCGGCACAACCACCGGCTGGCCGGCGGTGGCAGTTGTGTAGTCGGAGACGGCCAGCACGGGCGCGGCCGCCGGGCGGGCTGGTTCGGTCAGGGGCCGCGCTAGGACGCCGCGCGCGGCCAACGCCAGAAGGGCCGCCAGGGCGACAAGGGCCATCGGCAGGAGGAGAGAGAGTGGACGACCGCGACTGGACATAGCACCTGTATCCCGGCCGCGGCCTCCGCCTGGCCCGCAGGATCGCGAAGCAGCGGCGGAGGCCGGCCGATAGTGCCATTATAGAGAACGGCAGCCACAGCGACGGCAAAAAAGCCGTGAATTGACTACGGCACAATCTCGAAAGCGTCGATGGCGACGTTAAAGCCCGCGTCGTCGCCGTTCCAGACGATGGACGGCGTGTAGCTGCCGCCGGAGGGCGTCAGGCCGATGAGGTCGTCGTTATCGCCGGTGACGCCGCTCAGATTAAAGGCATTGAGCACCGAGATGACCAGGTTGCCGTTGGCGGGATTGTCCCAGAAGCCAGCTACGTCCTCGACCGCCAGGCCGGGCACGGTCGAACCATCGAAGAAGGCCGCCCACGTGCCCGCCGTCGTCGCCCCGGTGCTGGTCGGCGTGAAGGCGATCACGTCCTCGTCGGGCGCGTTGAGGCTGCCGCCGCCGCCGCGCGGAACCTTGGCCGCGCCGGTGGTGCTGATGAGCAGCCGGCTGCCGTCCATGCCCAGGGCGTCGATGTGCTCGGCCGTGGTTGTCAGGCCGACGTCGGAGCCGTCGAAATAGAGAGCGAAGCTGCCCGCGGTGCTGCTGCCCAGCGAGGTGGGCGTGAAGCGAATAACATCGTTGGGCGTCACCGTGCCCACGCCGGGCACGTTCTGATTGGCCGCCAGCACGAGATAGAACGTATCGAGCGTGGCGGCGTTGTCCTGGCGATAGAAGGCGGTGACGTTTTTGGTGATGCCGACGTCGGAGGCGTCGAAAAGCATCGACCAGGTGTCAGTCGCGCCGTCGTAGTGGATGATGTCATTGGCGGCAAAGGCGACGCCGCCCGCCGCGCCGGCGGCTTTGGCCGACAGGTCGACGCTGAGTTGCGTCGGGCCGGGGCCGCCGCCACAGGTCTCATAGGCCAGGGAGCGGACGTAGGTGGCCCAGCGGCCGTTGCTGGTGCCGGTGTTCTTGCTGTACTCCCCCAGATACCAGAACGTCTCGCCGTCGGGGTCGATGGTCATGCCGGTGTAGTCGCCCCAGCGGTGGGGCGAGCCGTCGAAGGCGGTATAGGTGATGGTGCCGGCCTGGAGTTGGGTCTCGGCCTGGAGCGTGCCGGCGGGGTCGCTGGCCTGGCGGCCGGTGGCGAAGACGCCGGGGAAGCTCGACGCGCTGGTCTTCGTGTAGCCAACAGCCATATCGTCGCAGCGGTTGACGGCCAGGTTGGGGAAGATGCGATGCTGTCCGGCTGTGGCCAACACGCCGGCGTCGGCGATGGTCGCCGTGGCCGGGTCGATCTTGGCCCAACGAACGCAGTTGACCGTGCCGCCGCCGGGGTTGCAGGAGAAGGTATAGGCCGTCCAGGCGTAGCCGTTGCGATACTCGAAGTCCTGCGGCCGGAAGTCATTGGCCTGGAGCCGGGCGCTGCTGCCGCTCTGCGGGGCGTCGATGGGGTAGCCGCCGACGACGCCGGTGTAGTCCTCCAGATCGACCACGCCGACGGCCGTGGGCGCGCTGCTCAGCGGGTTCGACCAACGCCAGACGCGATAGGTAGCGCCATTGTAGTTGTAGTCGGTAAGGAAATAGTGGTTCGCGCCGGTGTTCCAGGTGCCCTGTGCCCAGCCGTGGAGGTGCAGAGGGATGGGCGTGTCCTCGGTCGTGGGCAGGGCGCGGCTGGCCCAGTCGGCCGGATTGCCGGCGTACATGTCGCCCTTGTCGAAGGCATAGACGCGCGATTCCAGGAAGGAACTCGTGAAGATGTTGGCCCCGGCGAAGATGTACTGGTCGCCAACGCCGGCATGGGGGTAGTCGAAGAACTCGGCCGCGCTGCCGACGGGGAAGGCGTAGACGTGCCAGTTGCCCAGCGGGTTGTTGGTCGCCGAGACGGCCAGGCAGTAGTACTCGCCATTGATGTCGATGCCCAGGACATAGCGATCGGCGGCCTCGTCGTAGATGGCGTTGGGGTCGAAATCGAAGTCAACGCAGTTGGGCACTTCGCTCAGGAAGCTGGCAAACCCATATGGGCCGCCGACGAGCGCGCCGGACTTGTTGTAGATTTCAAAGGATGAGTTGACCGCGGCGATGACGTGATTCGGGCCGACGGCCAGCTCTGGGTCGGGCGGCACGCCGCTGCCGTCGTTGTAATCGAGGCTGGCCCAGCCGGCGCCGGGGACGGGCGCCTGAGTCGAGGGGGGCGCGGCCTGGGGCGGCATGGGGGGCAACGACAGGGCCGCTTCCTGCAGGGCGGCGACCTCGGCCGGCGGCAAGAGGCCCTCTGTCTCGGTCAGGTCTACCTCGCCGCGCTGCCAGCGGGCATAGAGGCTGTCGGCCGGATCGACGCCGGTGGGCACATTGGCCAGCACGACAGTGGTCGGCGCGGCCGTGCCCGCCTGGGGCGCAAGCTCGGCGCTGCTGGCCGGGGCCAGCGGCCGGCCGGGGGCAAACGCCGATAGCGCCGCGCGGCGGGCGCTGCTCTCCGGCGCGGGCATACTGGCGCGGACGGCCAGCCACAGGCCCACGGCCACCAGGCCAACGATGACGGCGATTCTGGCTAATGAGTGTCTCATGTGGGTTTAGCTCCTCGTTTGATGGACGGCCACGCGACTTGCAGATTCACAATGAATCTTGTACCAGTATAGCACCGGACTGCCCGAAGCGACAGGGAAGCAGGGCTTTTTCCAAAGTCGCCCCCGGCGCGCTGACCTGACCGGTGGGCGGCCACGCATGGCACTGCCACCAGAAAACGACTGGCCACCCACTGGTCAGGTCATTGGGCACTTGCGTCCGCTGGTCTTTGGGCTAGATTTCACCTATGTCTACGTTTCAGCTATATGCCGTCGAGGATGCCGGCCCGCGTCCGTTGCCCCTGCCGGCCGGGGCGACGCAGTTTATCGACCTTTACCGTGGCCTGGCGCTGGGCGTCTACGATGCCTTTCGTACTTTCGACCACAACAAGTTCCTCTATCTCAATCGCCACCTGGCGCGCACAGAGCGGTCGATGGCCTTGCTGGGCTGGACCTACCGGCTCGACCGGGCGCGGCTGCTGCGGGCGCTCCATGCCGTGGTGACGGCCGCGCCGTGGCCGGAGATGCGCGTGCGGCTGGACGTGCTGGCCGCGCCGGCCGAGGCGTTGGGCACAACCAGCCGCGAGCTGATCGCCTTGCAGCCCTTTACACCGCCGCCGCCAGAGCTATATGAGACTGGCGTGGCCGTCGGTTTCGCTGCCGGGCTGGCGCGCCAGCGCCCGCTGGCCAAGACGGCCGACTTCGCCGCGCAGCGCCCGGCCACGAGCGGGCTGCGGGGGCTGGAGTCGGCCGCCGCCGGCGACCAGCCATATGAGTTGCTCCTGCTCGACAGCGCCGGCCGCATTCTGGAGGGCACGGGCACTAACTTCTGGGCCGTGAGCGACGGGACTGTGTATACCGCCGGCGACAATGTGCTGGAGGGCATCACCCGCGAGATCCTGCTGGAGCTGATCCCGTCACTGGGCCTGCCGCTGCGGCTGGAGGCGGTCGCCGCGGACGACCTCGGCGCGCTAACAGAGGCCGCGCTGAGCGGCTCATCGCGGGCCTTCCTGCCGGTGGTCAGCATCGCCGGGCAGCCGGTGGGCGACGGCCGCCCCGGGCCGGTCTCGCGTCGCATCCTGGCCGCCTATAATGCCTTCGTCGCCGCGAACATCAAGACCGCCAATCCGTAGGCCGGCCCGCCGGCCTGCGACTGGAGACAAACACACTGTGAATAAGAAGCATCTTTGCGCCGCCCTGGCGGTGCTCCTGGTGGGCGGCGCGTCCATCGGCTGCGGTAACGCGCCGGACGAGAACGCCGCCCTGGCAACTACCGAGGCGACGGCCGTGGCCGTCGCGCCCACCAAGCCGCCGCCCATCATTGCCGCCAACACGGCCGCGCCCGCGCCGACGTCGGCCGAGGTCGCGCCGCCGACACCCACCGCTCAGCCGACGATGGAGATTACGGCCGCGCCCACGGCCGCGCCGACCGACGTGCCGCCGACGCCCGTGCCGCCGACGGCCGTGCCGCCGACGGCTGTGCCGGCCACTGTCGCGCCGCCCGCGCCGCCCGCGCCGACGGCCATCCCCCCCACCGCCGTGCCGCCGACGGCCGCGCCGCCGCCCTCGTCGCCGGGCAGCATCAACGGCCTGAGCGCCTCAAACTTCGCCATTCAAGACCGGGCGCAACTGACCGTCAACGGCGACATCTGGTTCGAGTTCCACGTGGCCAACTCGACCAACAGCGATGTACCCTTCGACGCGCTCGGGGTGATGCCCAAGAAAGACGGCGTCGACCGGCCGCAGTGGTACCAGCACAGTTGGGGCGGCAACAACGACGTCATCCCGCCGGACGGCCTGTCGTGGGACGACCACATCAACCTGCCGGAGGCGGGCAACTACACGCTGCGGCTGGTCATCTGCTTCGACGGCCCGGCCTGCCAGGCGCAGAACGGCACGTGGCATACCCTGTCGCAGGAGATTCCCGTGACCATCCGCTGACAGCAACAGCCCTGCCGCCCTATCGCGTTGGCTTTTCTCTTTCGGCCGCGTGGTGCTAGAATCAGACGGATGATCGATCTGTCGCCCACGGAAGCGCTCGTCCTGACCCTGCACGACATCGGCGCGGTGCAGTTCGGCCGTTTTCGACTGCACAGCGGCCAGGAGTCGCGCATCTACATCGATTTGCGCGTGCTGGTGTCGTTTCCGGCGGCCCTGCGGCAGGCGACAGCGGCCTATCGCGGGCTGCTGGCCGGGCTGGAGTATGACCTGCTGGCGGCCACGCCGCTGGCCGGGCTGCCCATCGGCACGGCGCTGTGCCTTGACCTGGACAAGCCGCTCATCTACCCGCGCAAGACGGCCAAGAGCTATGGCACGGGCAAGGACATTGAGGGGCGCTGGTCGATTGGCCAGACGGCGGTAGTCATCGACGACCTGATCACCTCCGGCGACAGCCTGCTGGAGACAATTGCCACGGTGAAGGCCGCCGGGCTGAAGGTTCACGACACGGCCGTGCTCATCGACCGCGAGCAGGGCGGGCGCGAAATGCTGGCCGAGCAGGGCTATGTGCTGCACGCTGTCATGTCGCTGCGCCAGTTGTTGGAGATGCTGGTCGTCCACGATCGGTTGACCTATTACCAGCGACGCGAAGTCCTGTCGTCACTCAATCTCGCCTAGCCCGCGCGTCCTCGTCACCGCGGGTTGGGGGTTTACACAGACGGATGGCCGCCAGGCGCGCCGTCCTGTCCAGGCGCATAAGGGGAATCACACCATGTCTGATACCGAGAAGATGATTCGCAGCACAGCCCACAATGTGTTGCGCATGGAACAGAATCCACTGGAGGTGATGTTCAAGCCGAAGAGCGTCGCCGTCGTGGGGGCGACGGAGCGCGCGGGCAGCGTGGCCCGCACCATCTTGTGGAACCTCATCTCCACGTCCTTCGGCGGGACGATCTTCCCGGTTAACCCCAAATACAACAGCATCCTGGGCATCAAGTCGTACCCCAGCATCGCCGCCATCCCCGACCCCGTCGATCTGGCCGTCATCGTCACGCCGGCCAAGACGGTGCCGGGTATCATCGAGGAGTGCGTCAACGCCGGCGTCAGCGCGGCTATTATTATCTCGGCCGGCTTCAAGGAGACGGGGCCGGAGGGCGCGGCGCTGGAGCAGCAGATCCTGAAGATCGCCC
>DAOSMQ010000126.1:0-6728 GCA_035372725.1 Promineifilum sp. (SeqCode) | reverse complement strand
GTTAGTAATGTGCTAGCAGTTTTTTCAATAGAGATGTCTTTGCAGCCGACACCTAGTCCCTATCAACGGCGGATTCTTCTACAGTGATAGCTTGTAGTGCCGGTGGCGCTTATACCACGTCACGCCCAATGTTTCGTGATCTGACGTGCTGTTGAAGTTCGTCTCGTTGGCCTGGACGGTATCGATGTGCTTGAAGCCGTGGGCGGCGATGGTGTCGCGTAGCTCGGTGTAGAGCATGGCGTTGGCCCCCAGGCCGCGGTATTGCGGCAGCAGCCCCAGCCCGTTGACGTTGCACCACTCCGTCCGCTGCCGGTCGCGCAGGATGTAGGCCCAGCCAAAGGGAAACAGCCGCCCCCGCGCCTTCTGGATGCCGGCGGAAACGTCGGGATAGGCGATGATGAAGCCGGCGATGTCCTCGCCCTTCATGACCAGCTTGATCAGCGACGGATCGACGATGGCCAGCAGCGAGCCGATCAGTTCGCGTGTCTCCGCCTCGGTGGGCGGGTAATAGGTGTGGAGGCCGCTCATCGCCTGGCTGTGAATCTCCAGCGCCCGCGGAATCCAGGCGCGAATCTCGCCCCGCGACTTGAAGGTCTTGATCCAGAAGCCGCGCCGCTCTCTGACCTTCGCGGCGATCTCATACAGGCGCGGCGGAATGGCGATATCGCCGGGGGCGTAGCCGGAGAGGTAGTCGGTGTCCTTCTCGAAGCCGGAGTCGCGGATGAAGGCGTCGTAGTAGGGGTAGTTCCAGGGGATGCCGATGGCCGGCCGGTGCTCGAAGCCGTCCACCAGGACGCTGCCGTCGATGCCGGCCACGCCGCGCGTGCCCAGAATGGTGTCCAGCCCGTGGGCGGCGGCCCACTCCTTGGCCGTCTGCAAGAGGGCGCGGGCCACGCCGATGTCCTCGACCGTCTCAAAGTAGCCGAAGAAGGCCGTCTTGCTCTTGTGGAAGGCGTTGTAGTTGCGGTTCTCCAGCGTGGCCACACGGCCGACGACCCGCCCGTTGTCCTCGGCCACGTAGAAGTCGGCGATGGAATGCTCGTAGTAGGGATGCTTGCTGGCATCCAGTATCTTCAGGGTTGAACCGTAGAGCGGCGGAACCCAGAGAGGAGCGTCGCGGTAGAGGTCAAAGGCGAAGTCGACGAAGCGCTTGCGTTCGTCCTTGCGCGTGGTGTCGAGTTTACGAATTTGCATGGCTTGGTTCGGCGGTGTTGACCCGGCGCAGCTTCTTCATCGCGGCGATCTCGCTGGGGTAAACGTGTTTGACGCCGTCGCCCAGTGAGCGCTCGATGTCGCGGATGTTGCGCACGAGATTGTGGAAGCCCATGACCTCGACGGAGGCGGCCTGGTCGCTGCCCCACATGGCTCGGTCGAGGGTGATGTGACGTTCGACGAAAGTGGCCCCCAGGGTGACGGCCGCCCACGTCGGGGCCAGGCCGACCTCGTGGCCGGAGTAGCCGATGGGCACGTCGGGGTAGGCGGCCTTCAGCGTGGGGATCATGCGCAGATTGAGTTCCTCCGGCGGACAGGGGTAGGACGAGGTGGCGTGGGCGATCATCAGGTCGTGGCGGCCGACGCGCTCCACGGCGGCGTCGATCTGCCACATCTCCGACATGCCCGTGGACAGCATCATCGGCCGGCCGGTGGCGCGCAGCTTGTCCAGCAGGGCGTGGTCGGTCAGCGTGGCCGAGGCGACTTTGTAGAGGGGCGTGTCGAACTGCTCCATGAAGTCCACGGCCTGCTCATCCCAGCAAGAGGCGAACCAGGCCAGGTTGCGCGCCCGGCAGTAGCGGTCGATGGTGCGATATTGCTCGTAGGTGAATTCGACCTTGTGGCGGTATTCCAGGTAGGTGATGCGCCCCCAGGGCGTGTCGCGCTCCAGATGCCACTGATCGCGGGGCACGCATAGCTCCGGCGTGCGCTTCTGGAACTTGACCGCGTCGGCCCCGGCGAAGATGGCCCCGTCGATCAGTTTGCGGGCCAACTCTAGCGAGCCGTTGTGGTTGATGCCGATCTCGGCGATGATATAGACCGGCTCGCCGTCGCCGATGCGGCGGCGGCCGATATCGACCATTGCATTGTTGTGCATATTTGTCCTCCCGTTCAGCAACCAGAGGGATTATCCGCGGATTCGGCAGATTAGGCAGGTTTTAAGAAGCTCACGCCAAGACGCTCACGCAAAGGACGCTAAGGAGGCTAAGGACGCAAAGAAGAGAAAGTTATCTTGTTCTTCTTAGCGCTCTTTGCTTCCTTGGCGTCCTTTGCGTGAGCCTCTTCCCTTACGCTCCCTCCGCTTTGGCCGCGATGATGAATTCGGCGAAGTCGCGAAACGCGCCATACCCGCCGCGGCTGGGGCAGACGTAGTGGGCCACGGCGCGGGCGAAGGGCGTCGCGTCGGCCGGGCAACCGGCCAGGCCGACGCGACGCATGATGGCGACGTCGTTGGTGTCGTCGCCGATGTAGGCCACCTGCCCGGCCGTCAGGCCGCGCCGCGCCAGCAGTTCGTCCAGCACAGCGCTCTTGTCGCGGATGCCCAGGTGCAGCTCAATAATGCCCAACTTCTCGGCCCGCCGCTGCACCGCGCCGGAGCGCTCGCCGGTGATGATGCCGACCTCGACCCCGGCAAAGACGCGCAACCGCTCCACGCCCATACCGTCGCGGATGGAGAAGCGTTTCATCTCCTCGCCCGCGGCCGAGTAGTAAACGCCGTTGTCGGTCAGCACGCCATCGCTGTCGGTCAGCACAAAGCGAATGTGGCGAGCGCTCTCTGCGACCGCCGACGGCCGACCGCCGACCGCCGGATCGCCAGATTCGCTGGCGGACGATCGACTGGCTATAGCCAACGTTTCTTCTGTCATGGTTTGTGTATGGTTCGTGGTCTGTTGTCGGGCAATACCAATCGCTTTGGCAGCCGTCGGCGGTCGGTGGTCGGCGGTCGTTTGCTCACCACGCCGTCCACCCCCCATCGACCACCAGATTCGCCCCGGTCATGTAGGCCGAGGCATCGGAGGCCAGGAAGATGAGCGCGCCCTGGTAGTCGGTCGGCGCGGCCATGCGGCCGAGCATCGTCCGCGCGGCGTAGTTGTCGATGAAGTAGGGCTGCTGGTTGTTCTCCACGCCGCCAGGCGAGAGGGTGTTGACGCGCACGCCGGCCTGGCCCCAGTAGGCGGCCAGGAAGCGCGTGAAGGCGATGACCGCGCCCTTGGTCGTCGGGTAGGCGGGCGACTTATAGAAGGGCTGGCGGCCGTCGGGCGTGCGGTAGAGCGACTGGTCGGGGGCGACGATGCCGTAGGTCGAGGCGACGTTGATGATGCTGCCGTGCCCCTGGGCGGCCATCGGCGCGCCGAGAATCTGGGCGCAGAGGAAGACGCCGGTGACGTTGACCTCCAGCGATTGCCGCCACATGGCCAGCGGGTAGTTCTCGAAGCGCGACTGCTCCGCGGCCATGGCCGGCGACTCGAACATGTCGTTGATGGCGGCGTTGTTGACCAGCACGTCCAGATGGCCGAAGCGGGCCAGGACGGCGTCGCGGAGGGCGCTGATCGTGGCCGGGTCGGTCACGTCGAGGGCGCAGCCGAGGGCAGGCGCCGGCAGCGTCGCCGCGAAGGCGGCGCACGCATCGGCGTCCAGGTCGGCGACGATGACGTTAGCCCCGTGGGCGGCCAGCGCCGCGCAGTGCTGGCGGCCGATCAGCCCCAGCGCGCCGGTGACGACGGCCGTCTTGTTGTCGAGGGTGAAGAGTTCGTTTGACATCAGGCATACCGAGGGGAAGGGGCCAGGTTCCAGGTTCCAGAGAAGAGCGCGCCTTCCCTGGAACCTGGCCCCTGGAACCTACTTCTTAGCTGGCTTCAAATTAAAGCTATCCGTGCGGCGGAAGACGGGCTGGACGGGCTTGCCGCGCAGGCGCGAGGCCAGGTCGCCCTCTGCCAGCGCGCCTTTTAGCTCGGCCAGCGCCCGCCCGTAGGCCGCCAGGGTGTGGTCGATGTCGGCGGCGCTGTGGCTGTAGCACATGTTGTGGAAGCCCGACCAGAGGATGCCGTGGCGCAGCAGCTCTTGCTGCACCAGCGACTTCATCAGCAGCCCCTGGCCGCCCTTGTCGTCGAAGAAGATCAGGCCGCGGGCGGGGTGGCCCTTGCAGTGGGTCACGTCGCGGAGGCCCAGTTCCGTGGCGATGTCGTTGTAGCCGTCCATGAGGCGCTGCCCCTTGGCGGCCAGGTCGGCGGGCACGTTCTTGTCGCGCAGTTCGTGGATGGTCGCCGCCGCCGCCGCCAGCGACAGCGCCTCGCCGCCGAAGGTCGTGAAGAAGAAGACCTGCTCGTCGAGCAGGCTCATCACGTCGGCGCGGCCGGCCAGCACGGCGATGGGCATGCCGTTGGCGATGGCCTTGGAGTAGCAGGCCAGGTCGGCGGTGACGCCGAAGTACTCCTGTGCCCCGCCCAGCGCCCAGCGGAAGCCAGTCCACATTTCGTCGAAGATGAGCAGGCTGCCGTTGGCGGCGCAGGCGGCCTTGAGTTCGTGCAGGAAATCGCCCCTGGGGAAGTCGAAGGTCATCGGCTCCAGGATGACGCAGGCGGTGTCGGCATCGAGGGCGGCGTGGACGGAGGCCATGTCGTTGTAGTTGAAGGTATAGACGAGGTCTTTGACGGCCTGGGGCACGCCGGCGTTGCGGGCGGTGATGCCGATGTACCAGTCGTGCCAGCCGTGGTAGCCGCAGCAGAGAACCTTGTCGCGGCCGGTGAAGGCGCGGGCGAGGCGGACGGCGGCGCTGGTGACTTCCGCGCCTGCCTTCGCATAGCGAACGGACTCAGCGTTGGGGATGACCTCGCGCACCAGTTCGGCCACTTCCACCTCCAGCGGGTGGATGAGCGAGAAGGCGATGCCGTCCTCTAACTGGCGGCGGATGGCCTCATCGACGGCCGGGTAGCCGTAGCCGAGGGAGATGGGGCCGATGGCCATGTTGTAGTCGAGGTATTCGTTGCCGTCCACGTCCCAGACGTGGCTGCCCTTGGCCCGTTGTAGGTACTTCGGAGCCACGCCATCAACGTACTGCGTCGGCCCCTTAGCCAGCGTCTGGGCGTAGGCGGGGATAAGACCAGTGGCGCGTTCGTACAGCCGCTGGGACTCGGTGATGACCGGATACTCCTGGTCGAGTTGAACCTTATTGGGCATGGTATATCTCCTTAAGAGAAGACCTCACGCCAAGACGCCAAGACGCAAAGAAATAAGATTCTTCTCTTCTTTGCGTCTCTGCGTCTTTGCGTGAGCCTCTTCTCTTCCTTAAGTCTCACGCCAAGACGCCAAGACGCTCAAGGATGCGCGCGGCGATTTGCTCGCCGGTAAAACCCTCGTGCCGCAGCACGTCGGGCAGCAGGGCGGGCTTGAACCAGTGCTCCTCCAGGGCGATGGGTAGCACGTCGGCCGTCTCGCCGTGTCGCGCCAGCACTTCGCTGACGATGGAGAAGAGGCCGCCGGTCAGGAAGTGGTCTTCCAGCGTGACCAGCAGCGACGACTCCCGCGCCGCGCCGAGCACGGCGGCCACGTCGATGGGCTTGGGCATGCGCACGTTGACCAGGCGCACCGACAGCCCCTCCGCCTCCAGCCGCGCCTTGGCCTCCCACGCCTGGGCCAGCAGCATGCCGTAGACGAGGATGGCCACGTCGTCCGGGCGCGTCGCGCTTTCTGAGGTGCGTCGCACCTCCGCTTTCCCGATCTCAAACGGCTCATGCTCATAGCCGGCGACGGTCTTCAACGCGTTGTGCCGAATGTAGGTCGGGTTGGGACTGTGGATGATCTGGGGCAGGGCCAGCACCAGGTCTTCTTCGTCGGCGGGGCAGAAAACGTGGAAGCCGGGGATGCCGCGCATCAGGGCGACATCTTCAATGGCCTGGTGCGTCGGCCCGTTGCCGTCGGACAGGAAGCCAGGCACGCCGCCGACGAGCTTGACCGGCAGGCCGCCGATGCCCACGTCGGTGCGCACGAACTCAAAGGCGCGCAAGGTCAGAAAAGTGGCCAGGGCGTGCAGCACAGGGATGCGCCCGCGCAGGGCCAGGCCCGCGGCCGCGCCGACCATCGTCTGTTCGGTGATGCCGGTGTCGATGAAGCGTCCCGGCAGCAGGTTGGGCAGGTTGCGGATGGCGGCGCGGTTCTCGGCCGTCATGACGATGATGCGCTCGTCGGCCTGGGCCAGTTCCAGCAGGGTTTGTTCGTAGTTCTTCATGGGTGTCCTCCCGTGGCTAACGGACGATGAGCGCTTCGGAGGTGATCTCGGCCTGGCGCGCGCCGTGCAGTTCGTCGAGCAGCGCCGCGACCTCTTCGTGGCTGAAGTTGCAGAACCAGCGGTCGGCGCGCTCCTGGATGCTGGGCAGGCCCCGGCCGCGGATGGTGTCGGCGATGAGCACCGCCGGCTTGCCGGAGCCGCCGTCGTCGCTCAACTCGCGCAGCCCGGCTTCCAGCGCGGCGAAGTCGTGGCCGTCCACGCGCCGCACGCGGCCGCCGAACGCCTCGAACTTGGGGGCCAGCGGCTCCAGCGGAATCAGTTCCTCGGTGCGGATATTGGCCTGGAAGTGGTTGCGATCCACGATGAAGAGCAGGTTGTCGAGCTTTTTGGCCGCGGCCACTTGCAACGCCTCCCAGACGGTGCCTTCGTCCAGCTCGCCGTCGCCGGTGATGACGACGATGCGGTTGTCCAGCCCGCGCAGCTTACAGTCCATCGCCACGCCGACGGCGAC
>DAOSMQ010000125.1:5568-6736 GCA_035372725.1 Promineifilum sp. (SeqCode) | reverse complement strand
GTCGATGTCGCTAAGCGCCCAGCCGGTGGGAGCCAGCTCGCTGACCAGATAGGTATCCGGTTCCAGGTCACTGAAGGCGTGGCTCTGGCCGTCGTCGAGCGTCGCGCCCGTCTGGCTGAAGCTCTGGACACGATGCCCCTCGTATTCAGTGACGTAGATGCTCGCGCCGGACGCGGCCACGCCGGTGGGCGATTTGAATTGGCCGTCGTTGATGCCCTCGCTGCCCCACTGGCCCAGATAGCCACCGCCGGCGTTGAACTTCTGGAGGCGGTCGTTGGTGTTGCCGGTGAAGAAGTTGGTGTCAGCGACGTAGACGTTACCGGCCGCGTCGGTCGTCAGGCCATACGGGTATTTGAACTGGCCGTCGCCGCTGCCTTCGCTGCCCCACTTATCCTGGTAGCTGCCATCGGTGGCGAACACCTGGACGCGGTGATTGAACGTATCGGCCACGTAGACGTTGCCGCCATAGACGGCCACGCCGAACGGATCGTCGAGTTGGCCGTCGCCGTTGCCGCCGATGCCGGCCCAACAGTCGTCGGACGCCGTGCAGATCTCAAAGTCCGCATGGGACGTGCCGTCGTCGAGCACGTCATAGCCCCAGGTGAACAGGAAGTTGCCCGCCGGGCCGAACTTCTGGATGCGGTTATTGAACGAGTCGGCCACGTAGACGTTGCCCGCGCCGTCCACGGCCACGCCGGTTGGGTTGTCGAACTGCCCGCCCTCGTCGCCGAGGCCGCCCCACTGGCCCACGTAGTTGCCGTCGGTGTCGAACTTCTGGATGCGGTCGTTGGACGAGTCGCTGACGTAGACGTTGCCGGCCGCGTCAATGGCGACGCCGTGCGGCAGGTTGAACTCGCCGTTGCCGCTGCCATTCGTGCCGGCCTTGCACGTCTCGCTGGCCAGGCAGATCTCGAAGCCTGTGACGCCGCCAACCTGCACGTCGCGGCCCCACATCAGGAGGAAGTTGCCGTCAGCGTCGAACTTCTGGACGCGATAGGCGAAGGTGTCGGCGACGTAGACGTTGCCGTCGCCGTCCACGGCGATGCCGAAGGGGCCGTTGAAATCGCCCTGGCCGACGCCATTGACGCCCCACTTGCCGGCGAAGGTCGCCGCGCCGGGGTCGAGGGTGAAGGGGAAGCCCGTGCCGCCGGCCGGGTCGGTGGTCTTG
>DAOSMQ010000125.1:0-5468 GCA_035372725.1 Promineifilum sp. (SeqCode) | reverse complement strand
GGGCCACCGCGCCGGACGCGTCGGTGTAGTAGCCGGGGTCGGTCGGCACACAGGCGCTCATGTCGTCGTAGAAGCCGGGCTGGCAGAGGGTGTTGGTGAAGACACACTCGGCCGCCTCGCCGTCGTCCAGCGTCAGCGACACGCTGCGGCCGCCTGTCTCGCTGCCGGGGGTGCAACTGGTCGTCGTCGCCCAGCCGGGGACGTAGGTCTCGTTGATGGTGTAGTCGCCCACGGCCTGGTCGCTATAGGTCGCGCCGCCGCCCGAGGCGGGCAGGTTGAACGGGCCGAGGTCGCCGGTGAAGGCCCAGTCCGCGCCCGGCGGCGTGCCGACGACGGTCTTGGTGATGGTCAGGTCGCCGCTGGGCGGCGCGTCCTGGGTGTTGGTGAAGGTGCAGACGACGTCCTCGCCGGTGTCGAGGTTGAAGGTCGCCGCGTCCGTGCCCGTCGCGCCGTTGTCGCAGCTGACGGCCGGCGTCCAGCCGCCAACCGTCGTCTCGGCCACGGTCGTCGTGCCGGTGATGATGCCGGTGATGGTGAACTCGCCGCCGGCGGCGGGCGTGGTGTAGCCGCCGTTGCCGTTGACGGTGAACTGCCAGTCGTTCAGGCCGGTGGCGTCGCCATTGACCGTCTTGGCGACGGTGAGCGACGTGACGGCCTTGGCCAGGAAGACGCCCGTCCGCGGCGGCAGGGTCACGGAAAAGCCGCCATAGGGAGCGTTGTAGATGTCGCCGGTCAGCATGTCTTCCCAGACCGACCCATAGTCAATGAGGCCGCTGGACACGATGACTGTGTTGGCGTTATTGCCGGGGTTCAGAGCCACGAAGACCGTCTCGCTGCTGCCCGTGCGGGCGAAGACGTAGGTGGTGTCGTCGTCCGACGTCCACGTGGTCGTGTCGCCGGTCACCAGCGTATAGAAGTCGCCGTCACTGAGGAAGGGGTACTGCCGCCGCAACTCGCCCAGCCGCGTGTAGTAGGCCAGCATGTCGGCGTCGGCCGGGCCATAGGCGTTGGCGTCGCCGGCCTCGTCGGCCCAGGGGTAGGGGGCGCGGTTGTAGGGGTCGTCCTCCGGCCCGTTGACGCCGTTGGCCAGCGAGGGGCTGTCGAGGGCCACTTCGTCGCCGTAGTAGACCATCGGCGCGCCCATGTAGGTGTACTGGAACAGGGCGGCCAGCTTCTGCCGTTGCAGCGTCTGGGCGTCGCTCTCGCCGACGATGTCCACCAGGTAGCGCAGGCGGTTGGTGTCGTGGCTATCGAGCAGGTTGAGCATGGCCGCCGTGGCCTGGGGCGGGTAGTCCTCGCGCACCGACCTCAGCGCCCGGTCGAACTGGCTGGGCGAGAGGGCGATGATCTCGTTATTGCCGTTGTTGTCGTTGTCGGCAAAGCCCGCCTGGCGCACGAAGCCCAGGACGTTCTTGCGGAAGCGGTAGTTCATGACCGAGTCGAGCTGGTCGCCCAGCAGGAAGGCGGAGGCGTCGGGCCAGACCTCGCCCACCAGCGGGCCGTTGGGGGCGTCGGCCTTGGCGTAGGGACGGAAATCGCGCCACCAGTCGTGGCTGATCTCGTCGGCCACGTCGAAGCGCCAGCCGGCCACGCCGCGGTCATACCAGGTATCGACGACGCTGTTGGCGTCGCGGTAGATGGTGTCGCGCACTTCGGCGCTGCCGTCTTGCAGCACGGCCAGGCTGTCGTAGCCGAACCAGCCCTCGTAGTCGCCTGTGCCGCAGGGGGCATCGTTGTTGTAGAAGTTGTACCAGTCGCGGTAGGTGGAACCGAGCGACTCGCACGCGCCGTTGTTGCCGCTGTAGCGATGGTAGCGGTCGAAGTAGACGCTGTCGGACGAGGTGTGGTTGAAGACGCCATCGACGATGAGGTGCATGCCGCGGGCGTTCAGGGCGGCGATGAGGGCGTCGAAGTCGGCCTGCGTGCCCAGCGCCGGGTCGATGGCCATGTAGTTGTCGGTGTCGTAGCGATGATTGGAGCTGCCGTCGAAGATGGGCGTGGTGTAGATGGTGTCGAAGCCGGCCGCCTTCAGGTAGTCGAGCTTGTCGATCAGCCCTTGCAGGTCGCCGCCGTAGAACTGCGTGCCGTACTGGTTCTGGTAGGGGCCGGGCTGGCGCGGGTCGCCGATGAGCGTGTTCCACGGCTCGCGCAGCAGCGCGTCCTGGTCGCCATAGAATAGCGGGCAGCCGGTCGTGCCGCCGGCGCGGCAGTAGTCGTTGTTGGTGTTGCCGTTGCGGAAGCGGTCGGGGAAGATCTGGTAGACGACGGCGTCCTGCAACCAGTCGGGCGTCTGGAAGCCATTGGCGTAGACGGTGAGTTGGAAGCCCTCGGCCCCCTGGTTGTCGCTGGCCGCGCCCGTGCCGCCCTGGTTCAGGTTGTCGTGGGGGCCGCTGTGGTCGTCGCCGTAGTAGTCCACGTCCGCCGCGTCGGTGATGACGAAGTGGTAGTAGAGGATGGCCGGCGAGGCCGGCGTGGCCAGGGTGTAGCTCCATTGGCCGACGACGGGAGTGGGGTACCAGTTAGTCTGCTGGTAGCTCATGGCGTAGTCGACCGGGCCGGACGTGTTGTCCGTGGCCGGATTATAGGTGTAGACGCGCAGGGCGACACTGTCCGCGTCGCCGGGCGCGGTGTGTAGGCGCAGCGTCACTTCCGTCCCGGCCGCCACCGCGCCGGAGGGGAAGCGGGCCCAGCTATCGAAGGTGTTGTGATAGAGGTCGTTCCACTGGACGTCGCCGCCGTTGACGGTGTAACTATAGTTGAAACCGTCGAAGCCGTAGTCGCCGCCGCTCTGGTTGCGGGTGAAGAGTTGGTACTGGACGAACGTGCCGGCGGGCTGGGCGGGCAGATCGACGCGCCAGTTGGCGCCGGGATAGCCGCCAATGCCGCCGTTCTGGAACGTGCCCAGATGCTTGGTGTAGACGCCGTTGATTAACGTCTCGACGCCGGCCGTTTCTCCTGAGACGGTGTCGCTGTTGATCCAGATGCGCACGGTCTGGGTGTTGCTGGGCGTGTCGGGCACGCGGGCGATGTGGGTGCGGTAGTTCGCCGCCTCGACCGGCGGCCGCAGCGACAACAACAGGGCCGCGGCGAAGACGGCCGCGGCCAGCAGGCGAAAGACACGGAAGCGAGTGGCCACAGACGTGGCCACCAGGGTGCGCGCAGACGTGGGAACCGTGGGAACGCTCATGGGTAACCTCAGGACGTGCCGGCAGGATGGGAACCAGTTGTCAATTGAAAAAGGGCAGCTCCAACAGAACTGCCCTTCTCCCGTAGCGGGACATTATACATATGTGCCCACGGCCGTCAAGTACTATTTTGCCATGATCGGGGCTTTTCCAAAGTCGTCAGTTGCTCGAGACCTGACAGGTGCGCGGCCCCAGAAGCTGCGCCGCGCCGCGCCGCCCAGCGCGCCGCGAGCCTGGCAACAGAGCCAAAAGGTGATCTTTGTCACTGGACAACCAGCGCGGGCTGTCCTAAGCTGTGGGCAGCGTCGCCGCGCCGGCTTTCGCCGGGCCGGCGACGCGGGAGCAAGCCCGTGGCCCACGCCAACCTCAACCCCGACCGCGATTACGACCGTTTGCAGCGCGCCCTCGACCGGCAGGTGACCGGCGCGCCCGCCTCGCCCGCCTTCATGGCCATCCTGCGCCTGCTCTACGCGCCGGAGGAGGCCGCCCTGGCCGCCCGCGTGCCCATCCTGCCCACGCCGCTGGACAAGTTGGCCGGCCAACTCGGCCGCGACCCGGAGGAACTGGACGGGCAACTGACCCGCCTGGCCGAGCGCGGCCTCATCCTCGACCTGAGCGCCAACGGCCGCCGCTACTACGCCCTGCCGCCGGTCGTCATCGGCTTCTTCGAGTTCACCTTCATGCGCGCCCGGCCCGACATGCCCATGGCCGAACTGGCGCGGCTGTTCGAGACCTACATGACCGAGGACGACGGCCGCTTCGCCCGCGCCGTCTTCGACCAGAGCACGCAACTCGGCCGCTCCCTGCCGCGCGAGTCGGCGCTGCCGCCGTCGCCGGCGGTCGAGGTGCTTGACTATGAGAAGGCCAGCGCCATCATCCGCGACGCCCGCGCCGTGGCCGTGTCCCTGTGCGCCTGTCGCCACAAAGCCGCCCACCTGGGCCACGCCTGCGACCGGCCGCAACGCACCTGCCTGACCTTTGGCGGCAGCAGCGGCATGCTCGTCCCCAACGGCATGGCCGAGAGCATCGACCGGGCCGAGGCGCTGGATATTCTGGCCGAGTGCCAGGCCGCCGGGCTGGCCCAGACGGCCGACAACGTCAAGCACGGCATCAGCTACATGTGCAATTGCTGCGGCGATTGCTGCGGCATGATGCGCGCCATCCGCGAGTTCGACCTGCCCCACGCTATCGTCACCTCCAACTGGATAATGTCGATTGACTACGCGCAATGCAACGGCTGTGGCCGGTGTGTCGCCGCCTGCCCCGTCGACGCTATCCACCTGGATGAGCGCGTCGAGGAGCGCCCCGGCGGCCGCCGCCACCGCACGCGCTGGGCCGTCGTCGATGAAGCCCTCTGCCTGGGCTGCGGCACGTGCAGCGGCGCGTGCCAATTCGGCGGCCTGGCGCTGGAGCCGCGGCCGCAGCGCGTCTACACGCCGGACAACCTCGTCGAGCGCGTCGTGGCCATGGCCGTCGAGCGCGGCAAGCTGGCCGACGTCGTCTTTGGCGAGCCAGAGAAGCTGAGCCGCCGCGCCGTGGCCAACGTCGTCCGCGCCATCGAGAAGCTGCCGCCAACCAAGGCGCTGCTGGGCAGCGCGGCGGTGAAGTCGGCTTTTCTGGGAGCGGTGGCCCGTGGCACAGCCCGCTTTGTCAAGACGCCCTGACCGCGCCCACGGTGGCCCGTGGCAGCGCCCGCTTCGTCAAGACGCCCTGACCGCGCGCGCAGACTCCCGGATCAGGCGGTTTAACTCCCGTCTCTCTGGACAACGCCCCGGCCCTTTTGCTAAGATGGGTGTACTTCGGTCGTAGTGCCATCAACCCAGCCCTTTGCCGCCGGCCAGTCGCCCGGCGACAATACCATCGACAGCGATTGCCGGCGGTCGCGCGCCGGGTAGGGCCGTGTATGCTTACTAGCGGGAGGCGATAGGCGTCATGCCAGCGTTACCAGTCGTGGAGTGGTGGTCGCGACGTTCGCGGCGGCGGCAACCGCGCCATACAGCCATGCCGTTTGCCGACCCGCCGCCGGACTCGAAGTTGCCGCCGCCCCTCTTTGACCTCTGCAATCGCCTGACAACTTCCTTCAGCCTGGATGAACTGAAAGACCTGGCCTTCACCATCGGCATCGACCCGGAGAGCGTGGCCGACGACACGCGACCGGAGTTTGGTCTGGGGCTGGCCCGCGCCGCCTGGTGCCGCGAACGCCTGGAAGCCCTGCTGGCCGAAGCCGCCCGGCAAGTGCCCGGCGTCGACTGGCTGCTGCCCGCCCTGCCCGCCCGGCCGGCG
>DAOSMQ010000124.1:0-6746 GCA_035372725.1 Promineifilum sp. (SeqCode) | reverse complement strand
CTTCGGGCACGACTGCTTCGGGCGCACCTGCTTCAGGCGCGACTGCTTCAGGCACGCCTGCTTCAGGCACGCCTGCTTCGGGCGCGACTGCTTCGGGCACGCCTGCTTCAGGCGCGACTGCTTCGGGCCCGCCTGCTTCAGGCGCGACTGCTTCAGGCGCAGATGGCTCCGTGGGCGATGGAGGAACGATGATGGACGGCTCTGCTGCCATTAACGGATCGGTGAAAAGCGGTCCAGCCTCGCGCGCGACGGGCGCTTCCGGCCGCGGCTGGGCGGCAGGGGCGGGCGCGTTATCCTCTGCGGGGGCCGGCTCCTCCGTGGCGGCGTCGGGTGTGTCGCTGCCATAGAGGCGCTGCAACGTCTCTTGCAGCGCGGCCAGTTCGTCGGCCAAAGACGTTTCCTTAGCGGGATCGGGTAGCGAAGGCAATACGTCGGGTGGCAGCGGGCCGGTCTCCAGCCAGCCGGGCTTGAAGTCGGACGACTCAATGAAGCCCTTAGACTTACTCTTCTTGCCCGTTCCCGGAGAAGAGGCTGCGGGTGGTTTCTTTGCCCTGTCGTCGGACGAATCTGCGTTGCTCATAATACATCTCGACTGCTCGGCCAACTAGACAGACACGATTACGGGTCGGCCAACGCCCATCCTATGAAGATAACATCACTCGCGCCATTGCCGCTGAAAAAGGTAGTAAATCCACGGTGAATTATACGTGAAGAAACCATCCTTCTCTATAGCCATCTTGCCCACAATTCGCCCGTTTGGCTCAATGGACTTCAGGGCTTTGCCAAAGTCACCCCAGGCGCACCGACCTGATAGGTGGGCAGCCACGAATGGTATGTCCACCCGTCAGGTCAATAGTCGCCAGACGACTTTGGCAAAGCTCTGCAATGGACTTGACAGCTATCGCCACTACCGGGTATGATGTCGGCAACTGGTAAGTGGTCTGACCAGAGGTTATGGCCGTTGGCCTGACCGGTGCGTGGAAGCCGTGTGACCACCCCGCACCGCCACGGAAGACAGTATGACTGAGTGGCTTGCCCCCGTTCGTCCCCGCGCCCATGCCGAAAGCGTTCTGTTGGCGGCCATCCTCGATGGCACGTTTCCGCCGGGGACGACGCTGCCCGGCGAGCGCACGCTGGCGGCGCAATTAGGCGTCACCCGGCCGACGTTGCGCGAAGCGTTGCAACGGCTGGCCCGCGACGGCTGGCTGACGGTGGCCCACGGCAAGCTGACCCTGGTCAACAACTACTGGGAGGAGGGTGGGCTGAACGTGCTCGGCCATCTGGTTGAGCATCCCGACTACCTGCCGCCCGACTTCATTGCCCAACTCCTGGAGGTGCGCCTGCACCTGGCTCCGGCCTACACTCGCGCGGCCGTCGCCCGCGACGCGGCCCTGCTGACGACCTTTCTCGACGGCGCGGCCGTGCTGGAGACGCCGGCCGACTTCGCCCGCTTCGACTGGCAGCTCCATCATCTGTTGACTGTGCGTTCGGGCAACCCCATCTATACGCTGATCCTGAACGGCTTTCGCGGCTTCTATGAGGACATTGCCCGGCGCTACTTTGCAACTGTCGAAGCGCGCCAGCTCTCGGCGGACTTTTATGCCCGGTTGCGCGCCGCCGCGGCTGCGGCCGACGCCAGCGGGGCCGAGACGCTCTGTCGCGACGTGATGCGCGCCAGCCAGGCCACCTGGGCGCGGCGCGGGGAGGAGTGACATGCGCCGTTGGAATGGTTGGGGCGACGATACCATCCCCTACCTGCTGCCGGCCACAGCGCCGGCCTTCCTGGAGGAGCGGCTTGGCCCCGGGACGCCGCCGCGCGACACGTCCTTCGCGGAGGTGGCCGCCACTGTGCCGCCTGGCCGCCTGCCGTCCCATCCGCTCATCAGCGCGGAAGCGGCCGACCGGCTGCGCCACGCCCGCGGCCAAAGCCTGCCCGACTGGGTGGCCCTGCGCAGCGGGCGTGTGGCCGCCTTCCCCGACGGCGTCGCCTACCCGCTGACCGAGAGCGACGTGGCCGGGCTGCTGTCCTTCGCCGCTGCGGTCGGGGCGCGGCTCATCCCCTACGGCGGCGGCACCAGCGTCGTCGGCCACATCAACCCCGAGCCGGGCGACGCGCCGGCGCTGACGGTCAGTCTACGGCGGATGAACGCACTGTTGCGCTTCGACAGCGTCAGCCATCTGGCCACGTTTGGCGCGGGCGTGGCCGGGCCAGAGCTGGAAGCGCAATTGCGCGCTCGCGGCTTCACCCTGGGCCACTTCCCGCAGTCGTTTGAGTACTCCACGCTCGGCGGCTGGGTGGCCACGCGCTCCAGCGGCCAGCAGTCGCTCGGCTATGGCCGTATCGAGAGCCTCTTCGCCGGCGGCACGCTGCTGTCGCCCGCGGGGGTGCTGCGGCTGCCGTCGTTCCCCGCCTCGGCCGCCGGCCCCGATTTGCGCCAGTTGGTGCTCGGCTCCGAGGGGCGGCTGGGCATCCTGACCGAAGCGACCGTGCGCGTGACGCCTCTGCCGGAGCATGAGGAGTTCCACGCCGTCTTTTTCCCCGACTTCGCCGGCGCGACCACGGCCACGCGGCAGATCGTCCAGGGGCGCTGGCCGCTGTCGCTGCTGCGCCTCAGCACGCCCCGCGAGACGCAGACGACGCTGGCCCTGGCCGGGCACGAGCGGCTGATCGGCCTGCTGGAGACGCTGCTGAGCGTCCGCGGCGTCGGCGGCGAGAAGTGCATGCTGCTGTGCGGTTTCACCGGCCGGGCAGCGACCATCCGCGACGCGCGTGACCAGGTGCTGGACATCTGCCGCCAGCAGGGCGGCGTCTCCGCCGGGCGGCGCTTTGGCGCGCAGTGGATCGAGGGCCGCTTCCGCACACCTTACCTGCGCAACACTCTCTGGGAGCGGGGCTACGCCGTCGATACGCTGGAGACGGCGACGACGTGGGACAACGTGCCGCGTCTGCTGGGACAGATCGAGGACGCTCTGGGCCGCGCGCTGGACGACCGGGGCGAGCGCGTCCACATTTTCACCCACCTGTCGCACGTCTACCCGCAAGGGGCCAGCATCTATACGACCTACCTCTTCCGGCTGGCGGCCGGCCCGGACGAGACGCTCGACCGCTGGCGGGCGCTGAAGGGCGCGGCCAGCCGGGCCATCGTCGCCGGCGGCGGGACGATCAGCCACCAGCACGGCGTCGGCCGCGATCACGCGCCCTACCTGGCCGCTGAGAAGGGCGCGCTGGGCCTGGGCGCGCTGGCCGCGGCGGCACGCTGCTTCGACCCCGCCGGGCACATGAACCCTGGCGTCCTGTTGGCCGCGGACGGGGCGGGTGGCCAGCCGGAGGGCCGTCGCGGAGGTAGACCATGACACACTGGAATAGGGCCTGGCGGGCGCGGGCCTGGCAGCAGCTGAGCGCCGATTGGGACATCGTCGTCGTCGGCGGCGGCATCACCGGCGCGGGCATTCTGCACGAGGCGGCGCGGCTGGGCCTGCGGGCGCTCCTGGTGGAGCAGCGCGACTTCGCCTGGGGCACGTCGAGCCGCTCGTCGAAGCTGGTCCACGGCGGTCTGCGCTATTTGCGCACCGGCCAGGTCGGTCTAACGCGGGCCTCGGTGCAGGGGCGGGAGCAGTTATTGGCCGAAGGGGCGGGGCTGGTGCATCCGCTTGGCTTTCTGCTGGCCCAGTACGAGGGCGACGGCGCGGGGCAACTCGTCTATGGCGCGGGGCTGGCCGTCTATGACCTGATGGCCCTGCAATGGAGCCACCGCTACTACAGCCCGGCCGACTTCCAGCTGTTGGCCCCCTACATCTCCCCAACCGGCCTGCGCGGCGGCTTCCAGTATAACGACGCCCAGACCGATGATGCCCGGCTGGTGTTGCGGCTCATTCGCGAGGCCGTTGACGCGGCCGATGACGCTGAGCGCCAGGTGCTGGCGCTCAACTACGTCCGCGCCGAGGAGCTATTGCGCGACGACGCGGGCGAAGTCGCCGGCGTCCGGCTGGTGGACACGTCCGGCGACGAAGCCGGCCGGTTGCCAGTCGATGTCCGCGCTCGCGCCGTCATCAATGCCACCGGCGCGTGGGCCGACTTCCTGCGTGGGCAGGTGGGCGGGGAGGCGCGCCTGCGGCCCCTGCGCGGCAGCCATCTCGTCTTTCCCGCCTGGCGCTTTCCCGTGGCCCAGGCGATCAGCTTCATGCACCCGGTCGATGGGCGGCCGGTCTTCGCCTTTCCCTGGGAGGGCGTCACTCTGCTGGGCACAACCGACGTTGATTGCCCGCCGCCGCTGGATGCTGACCCCAGCATCACCGGCGAAGAGGTGGCCTACCTCATGGCCGCCGTCACGGCGCAGTTCCCGGCGCTGGGGCTGACGCTCGACGACATCAGCGCCACCTTTGCCGGCATCCGGCCGGTCATCGGCAGCGGCAAGGTCGATCCGTCTGAGGAATCGCGCGATCACGTCGTCTGGCAAGAGGCGGGGTTGCTGACTGTCACCGGCGGCAAACTGACGACCTTTCGCCAGGTCGGCCGCCAGGCGCTAGAGCAGGTCTGCGCCCGGGTGGACGATGGCGCAGCCTGGCTGGCCCGGCTGCACGACGACGCGCCACTGTTGTGGATGGCCACTGGGGCCACGGTCAGCGGCGATGAGGCCGCGCCGGACTCGTTACCCGGCGGCGAGCGCCTGGCGGACGAAGTGCGCTGCCGGCTGCTAGGCCGCTATGGTCGCGCGGCGACCGGCCTCGTTGCCGCGGCCGGGCCGGGCGATCTGGAGGCCATTCCGGGCACGACGGCGCTTTGGGCGGAGTTGCGTTGGGCGGCGCGGGCCGAGGGCGTGGCCCACCTGGACGATCTGCTCTTGCGGCGGGTGCGGCTGGGGCTGCTATTGCCGCGCGGCGGCGGCGACCTGATGCCCCACATCCGCGCCATCGCTCAACCGGAGTTGGGTTGGGACGACGCGCGCTGGATGGATGAAGAGCGCCGCTATCGCCAGCTGGTTGCTGCGGCCTACGCTCTACCCGACCGCCGCGACATCTCCGACTGGAACGTGCTGTTGGCCACGTCGCAGGCCGACCGGGAGCGAGCGGCCGTCGCCCGGCAGGCACGCGGCCGGGCACGGCAACGGCGTGGTGCGGCGGCGCTACTGGTGGCGGCGCTGCTGCTGCTCATCGTCGGGCTTCTACGCCGCGACCGCCAGCAGGCCGGCCATGCCTGATCTATATACCCAACTGCTCTTTCCCGTCTTTAAACGCTTCGACCCGGAGACGGCCCACGAGCGCACGCTGGCCGCTCTGGCTCTGGCGCAGGCCACACCGGCTGGCCGCCTTGCGTTGCGGCGCATGGCTGGCCGGCTGCCGGCGCTGCCGGTGCTGATCGGCCCGCTGCGCTTCCCCAACCCGCTGGGCATGGCTGCCGGCTTCGACAAAGATGCCCGCGTGGTTGTCGGGCTGGCGGCGCTGGGCTTTGGCCACATCGAGGTCGGCACGCTGACGCCGCGGCCGCAGGCTGGCAACCCCCGGCCGCGCATCTTCCGCCTGCCGGCCGACGAGGCGCTCATCAACCGCATGGGCTTTCCCAACGGCGGCGTGGCTGCGGCCGGGCCGCGCCTGCAAGCCCTCTCGGCCCGGCCGCGCGGCTATGTGCTGGGCGTCAGCCTGGGCAAGCAGAAGGAGACGCCGTTGGAGGAGGCCGCGGCCGACTACGTGGCCGTCATGCGCGCCGTCTATAACCATGCCGACTATCTGGCGGTCAACATCAGTTCGCCCAACACACCCGGCCTGCGCGCGTTGCAGGGAGGGCGCTATCTGGAGGGGTTGCTGGCGGCGCTCATGGCCGAGAGTCGCATCCTGGCGACGTCGGCCGGCGGCGCGCTCAAGCCGCTGTGGGTCAAGATCGCCCCCGACCTGGGTTGGGATGAGCTGGACGAGGTGCTGACCGCGCTGACCGCCGCCGGCGTGGCCGGCGTCATTGCCACGAACACGACGCTGGCCCGTGAGGGTCTGCGCGACCGGCGACAGGCCGAAGCCGGCGGGCTGAGCGGCCGGCCGCTGCGGGCGCGCAGCACGGAACTCATCGCCGCCATTTACCGCCGGACGGACGGGAAGCTGCCGATCATCGGCGTGGGCGGCATCGCCTCGGCCAGCGACGCGCGCGAGAAGCTCGACGCGGGCGCGTCCGTGGTGCAGCTCTACAGCAGCCTCGTCTATGCCGGGCCACGCCTGCCCGGCCGCATCCTACGCGGGCTGGCGGGGTAGACGGCCGGCTACCGGCCGACCACTGCCCCCCGGCTACCCAACCAACGATAGCCGAACCCGCCGACCGCGCTATAATTCCCCTTATGTCATCGCCACCAACATCTTGCCTGGAGGCCACCGTCTATGGTCTCGTGCAGGGGGTCTACTTTCGACAATATACCTGGCAGGAAGCCCGCCGTCTTGGTCTGGTTGGTTGGGTTGCCAACCAATCCGACGGCACAGTGCGGGTCGTCGTCGAGGGGCCGGCCGAGGCTCTGCGCCAACTGCTGACCTTTCTGCACCACGGTTCGCCATCGGCGCGTGTCGAGCGCGTCGAAAGCGTGTGGAAAGACGCTAGCGGGGCCTTCACCGATTTCCGAGTTCGTGGCGTATGACCGAGGGCCATCGCTTTAGCCGGCAGCATCTGGCCTGGCTCATCCTGTTCGGCAGCCTCTTCACCTGCCTCTTTCTCAGTGTCGCCACTCCCCTGAGCTTGAACGCGTTTGTGCAGAGCGCCACGCAGCCGCTGG
>DAOSMQ010000123.1:2692-6755 GCA_035372725.1 Promineifilum sp. (SeqCode) | reverse complement strand
CGGCTGGTGGGGCTGGCTCTCATGGTGGTCTTCTTGTTCCTGCTGGTGGCTCCGGCGGGCCAGGCCCAGGATGCGGACGCGGCCGGGCTTAGGCCGGGCGAAACCGTGGTCTATCGACAGACAATTCCGATCAACATCGTCTTCGTCGGCTTCGACCGCGAAGACATCGCCGTGCCGGACGTGCGCGCGCAGTTGCCGGCCGGCTACACCCCCAAGGTGCGCTACCCGCTCTTCTACGGCCTGCCCGGCCGCAATATGGGGCTGCGCTTCGACTTCGAGTACAAGCCTATCTTCACGGATAAGGCCTTCGAAGATGCCTTCTTTGGCTATCTGGCCTCTATCGCCGCTCCGGGCGCGCCGACAGTGTTCCAGCAACTGTACAATGGCAACGCCAATAACGTCCTCGACGTGAGCGGCAACGTCGGCTACATCGACGCGCCGTCGGCCGAACAGTGGTTGATGACCGCCGGCGAGCAGTGGTTGGGCATCAACCCTGACCGCAGCTACACGGTGTACTACATCAATTGGTATGACCGGCCCGACTTCCAGTTCCACGTCTACACCAAGACCGACAGCCCCGACCCCGACACAGGCTACAACTTCGGCCAATTGCGCGCCTCGCGCAAGATGGTCGCCTGGGGTGGCAGCCACGGCCGCACCTGGTTCTATGACCTCTCGGCCGGCCCGGACTCCTGGACGGGCAACTACGACGTGGACCATGCCGATGTGGACGGCGACGGTGAGGCCGATTACCGCCTCCCCGTGATCTGGGAGTACGCCGCCAACGGCTATCGCCACCCAGCGGCGCTGTCGTCCGACCTGGGGCTGGTGACGCGCTACGTGGCCATTAACTTGCTGTTCACCACCTCGCCGCTTTATGACCCGATGGTGGCCGCCCCCGGCCCCGGCGGCAAGCGCGTGGCCGACATTGAGATCTTCGAACTGCACCGCCTGAGTCAGGGCGTCAACTGGATCGATGGGCCGTACATCCAGGCCGAATACGAGCGCTTCCAGCCCTACTATGACTGGGAGGTTGTCGTCGATCAGAACCGCTCGACGCCGGGCGTGCGGCGCGCGGTGCGCATTGGCGGCGGTCTGAGCACGCAGCCGGACTGCTGGACTGAATATGGCACACCCTTCGCCGAGTACTTCTGCTACTTCGATGAGAACTACAGCCATTTTGTGCCCGAATATGGCGCGGACGATAACGTCGCCGCGGTCTTTGGCTTCAACGGCGCGTTGAAGAACCTGGGTGGCGTGCCGCTGGGCTTTGCCGACGACAACTGGCGCGATGGCACGCAGAGCTATGTCTTCATGTTCGATGGCCCGGAAATCCGCGCCGCTGGCTATGGCTTCACGACGACGACCATCCACGAACTGGGCCACTACTATGGCCTGTCGCACCCGCACGATGGTTACGACTCGGCCACGGGCGTGGACTACGGCGCGAGCGGCGACTTCTACTTCGCCAACCTGGGCGACGAAGTTGGCTCGATGATGTCCTACATCGATGTGGGCTGGAAGTTCGGCCACTTCGACGAGGACAACATGTATCGCTACGAGTTCGCTGGCTACCTGAACCTGTGCAACGAACTGCTGGCCGGCATTCTGGCCCAGCCAGGCCACGGCCAGGTGAATGATCTGGTGGCCGCCGGCCGCGAGCACGCGCGCATGGCCGAGCGGGCTTTCAAGCAGTGGAACTACCTGGAGGCCGTGACGCAGGCGCGGATGGCCTATGAGGCCATTGGCACGGCGGCGCAGCAGTTGGGTCTGCCGGTTGTGGCCGCCGACGCGGCCCCGCAGATGCCCATCAACGGTTCCGTGCCGCGGTTTATCGACCCGATCCGGTAATCGCCGGCGGCAAGCCCAACGCTTGCCCGTTGCGGCCACGGTCGAGGAAAGCTCGCCCCTAAGGCGCGGGCGCGCTGGCAGCGGCGTCAATGCCCGTCAGCGTTTCCTCGGCCGTGGCCGCGCCTTGCAGATAGGCCAGCAGGCGCGGATAGGCGACCTCGCGCCAGAGGCGGTCGTGGCCGGCGCCCAGGCCGGCGTCGGTGGCCGCGGGCAGCAGGGGGAGCAGCGGCGCCAGCGCGGGCTGCGCCGCGGCCAGTTGGGCGACGGCCTCGCCCTCGCGGTTGGCCAGCAGCGCCGGCAGCGCGCCGGCCGCCTGGCTCCACTGCGCAGCATTGGCCGGTTCCAGGGCGACGAAGCGGGCGAAGTCCCAGGCCACCTCCGGGGCGGCGCTCAGGTTGGTGACGGCCAGCGCCCAGCCGGGCGCGGCGACCGCCGGCGCGCCGGCCCAGGGCAGCGGCAGATAGAGCGCCGGCGCGTCCGGGTGGGCGGCGTTCCATTGGGCGGCCACCCCCGGCGGCGCGACACTCATCGCGCTGCGCCCCTCCAGCGCCGACCGGGCCAGCGGGTCGGTGGCGTCGTTGAAGCGCTGCGGGTCGATTGCGCCCTCGTCGACGAAGCGCTTCAGCAGCGCCAGCGCGGCCGCGCCCTGAGGGGTGTTGGCCGTCACGATGCCGTTGGTCGCCGGCTGCCCCCCGTTTTGCAGGATCAGCCCGAAGAAGAGCGCCGGCAACGCTTCGGGATCGATGAAGTGGAACCCGGCGCGGGTCATGACCCCATCCTGGACCACGGCCAGGGCGCGCGCGTCGGCCAGTAGTTCGTCCCACGTGGCCCAGCCGCCGGCAATGCCGGTCAGACCGGCAGCTTCGGCTGCGGCCCGGTCAACCAGCGCTGCGGCGGCGGGCAGCGTCACCGTCTGCGGCAGGCTATAGAGCCGGTTATCGCAAAGGCTGCCAGCCACGGCCACGCGCGTGGCGGCGTCGGTCGGGTTGAGCACGGCGGCGGGAACTTCGCCCAGGACGCCGGCCGCGGCCCAGGGGCAAGCCGAGCCGGGCAACTGGATGATGTCGGCCGCGCCGCCAGAGGCCAGGGCCGATTGGAGGGTCTGGGCGTAGGCAGTGGGGTCGAACGTCTCCAGCTGGATGCTGACGTCCGGGTGGGTGTTCGTATAGGCGACGATGAGGGCCTGGTAGGCGGCGTTGCGGGCATCGTCGTTGGGCGCCCACAGGCGCAACGACACGGTGTGGCCGACGCCGCCGCCTTCGTCGGCCGCGCCGCCGCCCTGGCCGCCGGCGAGGTCGATGGGGGTGGGGCGAATCTCCGTGTTTGGCGCGCCGCAGGCGACGAGCAGCAGCAGGCTGATGAGCAGGATAATGGTCTTGGTCATTGGCTTCTCTCCAGTGTCCACGATAGAGCATGAAGCCGTTTGGGGCAAGGGCTGGCGCGTCGCACCTTCTTGAGGGCGAGTAAGAAAGTGCCAGGCGCTGAGATGGCGCCGCCGGGCTTTGCCAGGGCCGTCTAGCGACCATTGACCTGACAGGTGAGCGGCCAGTCGTGGCCATCCACCTGTTAGGTCGGTGCGCCCGGGGCGCTGAGGATGCATTGCGCGGGGTGGGCGGCTAGAATGGAGGCTTATGGAGCCTATGCATCGACGAGTTGTCCTGTGCCTGTGTCTGATTGGCTTGCTGGCCCTGTCTGCGTGCGAGGCCTTCCGGCTGACGCCGGTGGAGCCGACGCCCGCGCCCGTTCACGACTCCCCCTTCGGCCAGATGGGCCGCTATCGCACCCAGTCTGGCCGCTTCGAGGTCGATTTCCCGGCGGCGTGGAACGAAGCTGAGGGGGACGACCGCCGCTGCCAGGACGCGCCCAAGTGCCTCATCAGCCGCGACTCGGAATTCATGCTCGTGCGCGAACAGACGATGACCCGCGGCCCGGACTCGCTGGCGGCTGAACTTGATGCCGTCGTGGCCGGCTTCGAGGACACGACCGCTGACGCCGTGTTCCTCTCGCGTGAGCCGTTCACTACCTCTGCCGGCTTGCCGGGCGAAATTCTGCGCTACTCCATTGAGCAGGGGCGCGTCAGCGTCAAGGAATTGTGGGCGGCCGACGGCGACCAGGCTGTGTCGGTGGCCTTCATCACCTGGAACGAGGGCTTCGCGGCGATGGAACCGTTGGCCGACTACGTTTTCGACACGCTGACGCGGACGGACGCGGC
>DAOSMQ010000123.1:0-2592 GCA_035372725.1 Promineifilum sp. (SeqCode) | reverse complement strand
CGATGGAACCGTTGGCCGACTACGTTTTCGACACGCTGACGCGGACGGACGCGGCGGCCGTTGTGGTCGTCGCCGACGTGGCCGATAAAGGCGGTGGCCCGGCCGAGGGCCGCGTAGCCGCGGGCGCTGTAGCTGCCGGCCTGGCCCACCACGTCGCGGTTATCGCTGAAGTTGGCCTCGACGCTGAAGTCCACGTCCGCGCCGTAGAGATAGACGTTGGTGTCGATGCCGGCGTTGCCGATGACCACGACCTCGCTCATGGCCAGACCTCCGGGAGAAGGGCGTCATAGGCGCCCGTATTGAGCCGCCAGATGGCCGCCAGCCGGTCGCGATTCCACAGCGGCCCGCGCGTGGCCAGGCGCAGCGGCTCATAGTAGGCGGCCAGATGGGGGTCGGCGATGACGTTCACGCCACCGCGCAGCGTCTCGGCGTAGCCAGCAGGCACGGCGCGGCGAAAGTGGCCGATGCGCCAGTTGGCCGGGTCGCGCACCGGTAGGCGGGCCAGCAGCGGGTCGGTCAGGCCGTTGCGGTCGATGATATGGACGGCCGGTCCGGCGTAGTAGCCCAGGAAGCCGACGTTGCCATGCTCGACGACGGCCGGCCCCTGGGCGCGCAGGACAAGACCCTGCTCGGCCCAGGGGTGGGGGACGCGAGCGGCGAAGAGGCCGGTGTTGGGCGTGTAGTAGGCGCGTTCGTCGGCGATGTCGCCATCGCGGCGGGCGGCGTCGCCGGTGGGATTGCCGGCCAGCCAGACGGGCGCGTGGCCGATGAGCGCGAGGAGGGCCAGCAGACTCAGAGCGAGCGCGCTGATTTTCGTGTAGCGAGACGGAGACAGTTCGATGAGCAGCATGACCGCTGCCAGAAGCGGCAGAGATAGAAAACGTCCGCTCATGAAGTCGCCGCCGATGCGGACAACGTAGAGCAGGTAGAGAGCGATGCCAGCGGCGATGGCTACGGCCGCGGCCCGGCGCAAGGCCAGACCCAGGGCCTCGGCCGCGGCGATGGCCGTCAGCGTCAGCGGGTCCCAGCGCAGCGAGTTGAGCAGATAGCGCCAGCCCTGCAGGGCCAGGACAGGGGCGGGGATGCCGGTGGCCAATTTCGCATAGGCAGTGTTGGGAAGGGGGAAACCATAGTAGAACAGCGAGAATGCCGTCCATAGCGCCAGCGGCAGGAAGCCCAGCGCCACCCCGAGCAGCGCCCGCCCCGACCGTTGCCGCCAGAGCGCATAGAGCACCGCCGGCAGCGCCAGCAAGAGCGCGTCGCTGCGGTTGAGGGCCAGCAGTCCGGCCAACAACGACAGCGCAAACAGGCGGCGGTCGCCAAAGCCGCGGACATCTGGCGGACGGCCGAACCACAGCGTCAGAAACGCGGCCAGCAACAGGTGGCTGAGGGCGTTCTCCAGGCCGGAGGTGGAGAAATCGACGAAGGCGCGCGACAGCGCCAGCACGGCCACGCCCAGCGCGGCGACGAGGGGCGGTCGCCGGCGGGCGACCAGCGCCGCCGCGGCCACCGACAGGGCCACGGACAGCCAGATGGCCGTGTAGTACAGTTCACCGGTGGCCAGGCGACCGGTCAGCAACGTGAACAGCCACAACGGGTGGGTGTAGACCTGTACGCGCTCGGCCGGGTTCCAGGTCAGCCCCAGCCCGGCGACGGCATTATCGACAACGCGAAAGGTGATGTAGGCGTCATCGCTCAGCCAGGCCGCGCGTATGACGACGGCGGCGAAGAGCAGGAGCGCGGCCCACGGAGCCAGACGTGCCCACCGGGCAAGGACGGCCGTCTCCGGACGCGCGGCTGTCATTGCTGGTTCGGCCCCGGCCGGTGCTGTGCTAGAATGGACTCGCCATGAGGCCACGCGGCAATCTCCCCCACCGTTCTCTCACGCTCATCCTGGCGATTATAGCACTGCTGTTGGCGGCGCTCTACGTCGCCGGGCTGGTCGTCGATTGGCCGGGCTGGCTGCGCGGCAGCAACTGGGTCTGGGTGCGGCGCGTGCCGGCGCTGGGGGCGCGCCTGTGGCTGTTGTCGGCAGCGCTGGCCGTAGGGTTGGCGCTGGCGGCCGTGGCCGCGCGCGGCGGGCCGTGGTCGCGGCGGCGGACGGCGCTGCTGCTGGCCGCCGCCGTCGTCCTGACGCCGGCGGTGCAGGTCGCCGTGGCCGCCCAGCACCGGGCGCAGCCGCTCAGCGCCGTCGTGCTCAGCTCCGGCGGCTTCTGGCAGGAGGGCGCGCGCATCGACGATCCGCTGCGTTTCGCCCGCGAGCACGCCGCGCGGATGCCGGCCTATGCCGATATTCACGTGCGCACGCAGCCGCCGGGCTGGCCGCTGGCCTACTGGGCGGCGGCGCAGGTCTGGGCGCGCTTCCCCGCGGCCGCTGCTGCCGTTGGCCTGCGGCTGCTGCGGTATGACTGTTTGGCTGCGGAGATGCAGGGGCTATCGGCGGCCCAACTGGCGGCCGGCAGTTTACGCATAGCCATTCTGGCCCTGACGGGCCTGGGCGCGCTGCCCCTCTATGCCATCGGGCGGCGCTTCTTCGCGCCGGCGGCGGCGCGGCTGGCGGCCGTGGCCTATGCCTACCTGCCGGCGCTGCTG
>DAOSMQ010000122.1:0-6782 GCA_035372725.1 Promineifilum sp. (SeqCode) | reverse complement strand
GCAATGGGCCGGTGTGGGCGTCGCTCAGCGCGCGCGGCGCGAGCCGTTGCTTTCGGCGCGTCGCCGCCCCTGGGCCGACAGCGCATCTTTGGCCTGATGGATGCGCCGCATCGCCGGTTGCGATGTGGCCAATAGATCGCTGTAGAGCCGGGTTAGCTCCTCAGCCGATTCCGGCTCCTGTTCGCCAGCGCGCAACTGCTTCAGTTCGGATATCCGCTTGCGGATTTTTTCCAACCGCCAATCGAGCACCGATTGCGCCAGGGAGTCGGGTAGCCGATCCAACTTCAGCCCGGGCGACGGGGGCAGGGCCATGAGACTCCGCACCCGCTCTGCCAACACCGCGTCTAGACTATTGCACAATTCCTCAATCGTGGCAACCTCCGGGCGGCTGGGCTGGGCGCGTTCGAGGACGACCTGGAAGAGGGCGCGATCCTCGACTCGCTCGAAGTCGGCGGCGCTAACCTCTGGCTCGCCCTGGCGGCTGAGGATGCGGTTGATGTGGTGGATCGCGCCGGGGTATTCCAGGCATTGGCGCAGGAAGTTCTCCTCCAGGCGCGGCGGCCGGCGCAGGTCGCCGGCGATCTTGCTGCCCGGCTGGCCAATCGCGCCGCGGGGGGCGTCGAAGTCGCCCGGCGGGGTGTCGTCCCAATAGGGCGGCGGCGCGTCGTAGGGTGGCGGCTGGTCGCCCGGTGCTGGCCGCGCGTTGGTGACCGGCGGCGGCCCCGGCTCCCGGCTTCCTCGCCCCTGGCCCTTCCCGCCCGCCTTCTTCATGCGCGTCTCGGCCGCCCGCAGCGCCTTGATGTCCACGCCCAGCGTCTGGCTGAGCACGCCCAGGTAGTGGTCGCGCTCCACCGGCTCGGCGATGTCGTGGATGAGCGGCAACACCTGGGCGGCGGCAGCGCTCTTGGCCTTGGCGTCGCCCGGCGGCAACTCGGCGGCGACAACGCGGATGATGTAGTCAACCACCGGCCGCGCCTCGGCCAGCAGCCGCGGCCAGGCCGCCGGGTCGGTGCGGATGAGCTTGTCGGGGTCTTGCCCCTCCGGCAGGGTGACAATGCGAATGTCGGCCCGCAACCGCCCCTCCAATTGCACCAGGCCGCGGGCGTCAAAGCTCACTTCCAGATCACGGTCGAGGGTCTCGCGGGCCAGTTGCAGGCTGCGCATGGTCGCCTTGGCCCCGGCGGCGTCGGGATCGAGGGCCAGCACGAAGCGCTTGGTCAGCTTTTGCAGCAGGCGCAGTTGCGCCTCGGTCAGGCTCGTGCCCATCTGGGCGACGACGTTGCGATAGCCGTGCTGCCAGGCCTGCATCACGTCCATGTAGCCCTCGACGAGGACGACCTGGCGCGCCTCGCGGATGTGGCGCTTGGCCGTGTCCAGCCCGAAGATGAGATGGCCCTTGTCGAACAGCGCCGTCTGGGGGCTGTTGAGGTACTTGGGGATGCCGTCGGGGTCGAGCGTGCGCGCGCCGAAGCCGACGACACGGCCGTCGCTGTCGCGGATGGGGATGATCAGGCGGTTGCGGAAGCGGTCGTAGCGGCGGTGGCGTTCCTCGTTCTCGGTCAGCAGGCCGGCGGCCAACAACTCGTCCTCGCTGTAGCCCTGGGCGCTGAAGTGGGTGTGCAGGGCGTCCCAGCTATCGAGGGCGAAGCCGAGCCGGAAGGTGGCCACGGTATCGTCGTTGAGCAGCCGGTCGGCGACGTAGCGGCGGGCGGCCGCGGCCTGCGGCGCGTGGAGGAGGAGTTGGTGGAAGTAGTGCGAGGCGGCGTCGAGCAGGGCGGCCTGGCGAACTTCGGCCGCTTCGTGGGCCTTGTCGCGCGGGCGGTGGTCTTCCAGAGTGACGCCGGCGCGCTTGGCCAGCTCGGTCAGCGTCTCCTTGAAGTCCCAGCCGTTCTTCTTCATGACGAAGGAGAAGACATCGCCGCCCTCGGCGCAGGCCCCAAAGCAGCGCCACGTCTGGCTTTCGGGGAAGATATAGAAGGCGGGCGTCTTGGTGTTGGGGTGGAAGGGGCAGAAGCCGGCGTAGTTGCGTCCCGATTTGCGCAGTTGCACGCCGGCGTCCTGGACGACGTCGACGAGATCGAGCCGGCTTTTAATCTCTTGCGTTACAGTCATGTCAGCGAGCGGTCGCGCAATGCACAGGCGATTCAGCTTCGGAACCCGCCGGCCAGGACAAGGAGAGCGGCGAGTTTATGTCAGTCGCGGTTGTCGGCGAAGGGGATTATATCTCAAGTCGGGTGGATGTTCTAATCGCGACGAACTCAAGGACCTGCGCGCCTTCAACTCCGTGCGGCCATTCCTGGGCAGCGTCCAGTGGCGGAACGGCCAGGACTTTTGCCCTGACACTCTCTACCAGCAAGGCGTGCTGATTCCCCAGAAGGGAGAAACGGCGTCAGACTAAAGAGCCTGTTGCCGCACTACTTCACCCGCCAGGGCCAGAAAATGCGGGTCGCGGTGGACGAGGATGGCGTCGCGGTGGGCGGCCGTGGCGGCGATGAAGGCGTCAATGGCCGGAACGCGTCCCGACGAGTTTGAGCGGAGTTTCGTCGCCAGCAGCGCTATCGCCTCGTCTACTGGCACAATCTGAGCGAAAATCTCACGGTAGTCGTCCAGTATGGTATTGAGTTCTTCTTCGCGGCCGAACGTTTTTAGGCGGGCGTGCAACTCGACCAAGCTGAGTGCAGAAATGCCAACCCGATTGCCAGGCTCAGACAGGATGTTGGCAACGGTGGGAGCATCCGTCTCGTTCTGCAAGTGAGCAATCCAGGCGGACGTGTCCAGCAAGTGAGTCAACACGCCTAGTCCATCTCCTCGTCTTCAAGTTCCCGCTCGCGAATCAGATCGCCGATCGGATCAGAGTCGGGCGGGAACAAATGTTGCCACTTGCCTTCTAATTGTTTGACGCGCTCCGCACGTGTGAGCACTGGCCGTATGACTGCCGTTCGCTGCTCGCCCAACTCGAACTCCAGCTGCATGCCCGGCTCCAGTTGCATCTCCTTCACGATGGCCGCCGGAATGGTGATTTGGTTTTTTCCGGTCAGTGTTGCTCGTACGATCATAAAACTGCACCTCGCCAGCAAGAATATCCCTTGATAGAAGTATACATCAAGGAAGGAAGTCAATCAAGGAGATGCGCAATTCAAGGAAAGCGGGACCAGAAACCAGGTCTCCTCGGAGAAACTCAGGTTCCAGGATCGCCAGCTTTGGAGGTAGAATAGGACGATGCACACCGATTTCAGCCTCCTGGCCACCATTACGATGGCAGTGCTGTTCGCCTTCCTGTGCGGCTTCGCGGCCCGCAAGCTGCGTCTGCCGTCGCTCGTCGGCTATCTCATTGCCGGGCTACTCATCAGCCCCTTCACCCCCGGCTTCGTCGGCGACGTCAGCGCCGCCAGCCAACTGGCCGAGGTCGGCGTCATCTTCATGATGTTCGGCGTCGGCCTCCACTTCTCGCTGCGCGACCTGTGGAACGTCCGCCAGATCGCCATCCCCGGGGCGATCCTGCAAACGACGCTGTCCACGCTCATCGGTCTGGCCCTCGGCCAACTGTGGGGCTGGTCGTTTGAGGCCGGGCTGGTGCTGGGCCTGTCGATCTCCGTCGCCAGCACGGTGGTGCTGCTGCGCGGCCTGACCGATCACGGCCTGGTCAGCACGCCCCACGGCCGCGTGGCCATCGGCTGGCTCGTCTTCGAAGACCTGGCCACGATCGTCATCCTCGTGCTCATGCCCGTGCTGGTGGGCGGCAGCGGCAACCCACTGGTCAGCGTCGGCGTGGCGCTGCTGAAGACGGCCGTATTTGCGGTCATCATGCTGGTGATCGGCACGCGCGTGCTGTCGTGGCTGCTGACGCAAATCGCCTACACTCGCTCGCGCGAGCTGTTCATCCTGGCCGTCGTGGCCCTGGCCCTGGGCACGTCCTTCGCCGCCTTCGAGCTGTTCGGCGTGTCGCTGGCGCTGGGGGCGTTCCTGGCTGGCGTGGTCATCGGCGAGTCGGACGTCCACCACCAGGTCAACGCCGAGGCCGTGCCCTTCCGCGACTTCTTCTCGGTGCTGTTCTTCGTCTCCGTGGGCATGCTGGTCGATCCGGCGGTGGTGATGGCCAACATCGGCAAGGTCGTGGTTCTGTCGCTGCTGGTCATCGTCGGCAAGGGGGTGATCACGCTGCTGCTGGGGTTCGTCCTGCCCTCGTCGGCGCGGACAATGATCGTCGCCGCCGCCGGCCTGAGCCAGATCGGCGAGTTCTCGTTCATTGTCGGGCAGGCCGGCGTGGGGTTGGGGCTGCTGGACGGCGACCAGTACGGGCTGATCCTGGCCGCGGCAGTGGTCTCCATCGTCGTCAACCCGCTGATGTTCGCCCTGATCCCGCGCGTGGAACGGGCGTTACGGGGTGTGCCCTGGCTATGGCGGCTGATAGATCGCGGCGGGCCGACGCCGGAGGCATTCACCGAAGCCATCGAGGGGCATGTGGTCATCATCGGCTACGGCCGCGTCGGCAGCCATATCGGCAGCGTGCTCCAGCAGTTGGGCCTGCCCTTCCTGGTGGTCGAGCAGAACATGGCCTACGCCAACGAGATTCAGGCGCGGGGCATCAAGACGCTGTTCGGCGACGCGGCCAACTCCGAGATTCTGCTCCACACCGGGCTGGAACATGCTCGCGCGCTGGTCGTCACCGCGCCTAACGAGACGACGACGGAACTGATCGTCGCCGCGGCCCACGCCATCGCCCCGACGCTGCCCATCATCGCCCGCGCGGCGACGGCCGACCGCCTGCCCCACCTCTACCACCTCGGCGCGCGCCACGCTATCAACCCGGAGATGGAAGGCGGGCTGGAGATGCTGCGCTACACGCTGCTGTCGCTGGGGCACGGCAGCAACCGCATCCAGCCCTACCTCGACGCCGTGCGCACAGAAACCTACGAGGGCATCTTGCCGGAGGAGGGCGGCTACCCCGTGCTCGACCAACTGCTGACGGCCACGCGCGGTGTGGAGATCGCCTGGGAGCTGCTGAACCCCGGCAGCCCGGTCATCGGCCACACCCTGGCCGAGGCCGGCATCCGCTCGCGGGTGGGCGCGTCGGTCGTGGCCGTCCTGCGCGGCGGCGAGGTGATTACCAACCCGGACATGAGCTTCGTGTTCCAGCAAGATGACCTGGTAGGGATGATTGGCCGCAGTGGGCAGTTGGCAGAGGCGTGTTATATGCTCAACGCGCCGGGCGACTAGGGCCTGATGGTGAGCAGCTGTTGCCGGATTGGGATTTGACCCATGTCCTTTGGCCAACAGAGCCGGGCTTGGCCAATGACCTGACAGGTGAGTGTGCCGGGGTGACTTTAGAAAAGCCCTGGCCAACAGGGGGGTTGTCTCCCTCCTAATGCCGAACTCAGGTTATAATAGGCGTATGTCCTTCCGTCAGATGCTGCCCTTCCTGTTTCTGAATATCGTCGTCTCGGCCGTCGTCGTGCTGAGCATCCTCTTCTGGTGGGACAACCGCGCCGGCGCGGCTGTGGCCGAAGCGACAGTGGCCGCAACACTGCCGCCGGGCGTGCTGGCCACGCCCAACATCGCCGCGCCGCCGTCGGGCACGGTGGCGGCCGAGGTCGCTGCCGCCGACACGGCCGCCACCGGCGACGAGACGGCCGTCGTCCACACCGTGCAGGCCGGCGACACGCTCAACCGCATCAGCCAGCAATACGACGTCAGTGTGGACGACATCATGGCCGCCAACGGCCTGACCGACCCCAACGTCATCTCCGTTGGGCAGCAACTGACCATCCCCGTGGGCGGCCTGCCGACCGCGACCGTCCCCCCACCGACGGAGATCGCTGCTCTGCCATCGCCCATCCCCACCGAGGCCGTCGTCACCGGCCAGGGCGAAATCGCCATCACCAGCGTCAACACCCCCGGCGTGCTGGCCACTGAGGCGGTGCAGATCGTCAACAACGGGACGGCGCTTCAGTCGATGCGCGGCTGGAAGGTGCGCGACGAGGATGGCAACGTCTACACCTTCGGTGAGGTGGGCATCTTCGGCGAAGGCGCGGGCATCTTGCTCCACAGTGGCGCGGGCGTCGACAGCCCGCTGGAGTTGTTCTGGGGACTGACCGAGCCGGTCTGGCGCAGCGGTGAGACGCTGACGCTCTGGGACGCAGCCGATCAAGTCGTCGGCACGTTCGTCATTCCCTAGCACGGAGGTGGATGGGCTATGCGGGGCCTGGTCGATCGCAAGGGCGAACAGTTCGCCTATCTCATTGGCAATGTCCTCTTCACGATGGACGGCGAGCCGAGCGGCCGGCTGGCGGGCGAGATGATCGTCGATCTGGCCGGCCGACCGGTCTGGCGTGTCGTCGGCGATGGCGTCTACGCCCTCCACGACCTGGAGACCATCGGCTACCTGACTGAAGAACGGCGCGAAGACGAATATCAGGATTAATATGCGACTTGGTTCCCATATCAGCACGGCCGGCGGGGCCTACCGTTCCTTTGAGCGGGCGCGCGAGGCCTCGTGCGAGTCGCTGCTCATCTTCACCAAGAGCAACCGCCAGTGGGCGGCCAACCTCACCACCCTGGGCCGAAACAAGGCCGAGGTCTACGAGGAACTGCTCCGCCAGATCAACCCCGACGTCCGCGTGCGGACGCACACCGAGGGCATCACCGACGCCAACGTGAACGACTTCCTGGCCGGGGCGGACATCCTGATCGACTGCCTGGACGTCGCCGTCGCGCCCGCCCTGCGGGCCAAGATGTTCGCCGCCGCCAGGGCCGCCGGCCTCTACGCCGCCACCGGCGCGATG
>DAOSMQ010000121.1:2544-6782 GCA_035372725.1 Promineifilum sp. (SeqCode) | reverse complement strand
GCCTCGCTGGAGCCGCGCGAGCGGCAGCGCAGCGGCATCGCCTCGCTCAAGGTCGGGTTCAACAAGGTCTTCGGCTACTACATCGAAGTCACCCACGCCAACACCCACCTCGTGCCCTCTGACTACATCCGTAAGCAGACGCTGACCAACGCCGAACGCTACATCACGCCGGAACTGAAAGAGTATGAGACGCTCATCCTCAATGCCGAGGAGCGCATCCTGCAAATTGAGCGGCGGCTATTCAGCGAGTTGTGCGGCTTCGTCGGCGAACATAGCGCGCGGCTGCTGGGGACGGCCGCGGCGCTGGCCGAGCTAGACGTGGCCGCGGCGCTGGCTGAGGTCGCGGCGCTCAACGACTACATCCGGCCCACGCTGTCGGACCCGTCGCAGACGGGCGAGATTGCCATCCACATCGAGAACGGCCGCCATCCCGTTGTCGAGGGGGCGCTGGCCGAGGGCAGCGGGCTGGGGGCGCGCCGCGGCGAGCGCTTCGTGCCCAACAACACCCACTTCGACGACTCCAATCTCATCCAGATCATCACCGGCCCCAATATGAGCGGCAAGTCCACCTACTTGCGCCAGGTGGCCCTCATCGCTCTCATGGCCCAGGTGGGCAGCTTCGTGCCGGCCACGTCCGCCGACATCGCCCTGGTGGATCGCATCTTCACCCGCATCGGCGCCCACGACGAACTGCACGCCGGGCGTTCGACGTTCATGGTCGAGATGGTCGAGACGGCCGAAATCCTCAACCATGCCACCCACCGTTCGCTGCTGGTGTTAGACGAGATCGGCCGGGGCACAAGCACCTACGACGGTCTGTCGCTGGCCTGGGCCATCGTCGAGTTCCTGCACAACCACCCCCGCCTGAAGCCGCGCACGCTCTTCGCCACGCACTATCATGAACTGGTCGGGCTGGCCGGCCTGCTGCCCGATGTGGCCAACTTCAACGTCGCCGTCAGCGAGGAGGGCGGCGAGGTGACCTTCCTGCACCATATCGTGCCCGGCGGGGCCGACCGCAGCTACGGCATCCACGTCGCCCAGTTGGCCGGGCTGCCGCGCGACGTCATCTTGCGCGCCAACGACATCCTGCGCGAGCTGGAGCGCCGCGCACCAACGACGGCCGTCGAGCCTAGCCGCCTGTCTAGCAGCCAGCAGATCGCTTTGTTCCCCGATTCCAGCCCCTTTTTGGACGAACTCCAGGCGCTGGATGTCAACGCCCTGACGCCCCTCCAGGCCCTTAACAAGCTCTACGAGTGGAAGCAGCGCTACGCCAGCCAGGGCAGTGAGTAGTATCGTTAACCGTTTTATCGTTTGGCCCAGGGATAGTACCGTCACATGAAACACAAACAGCCATCAGAGTCAGCGCCGGAGCCGGAAGAGAGCGAAGAGGTGCGCCGCCTGCGGCGCGAGTTGGCACGGGCCAATGCCAGACTGGAGCGCTTGCAGCAGCGTAAATCGAGCATGCTGGCCATGGCCGCCCATGATCTGCGCACGCCGGTGGCCGTCATCCAGGGCTACGCGCAGTTGCTGGAGCTAAGCCTCGCGGCCGAGAGCGACCCGGCCATTCGCGAGTACCTGACGACCATCATCGCCCATGCCGCCTCGTTGCGCAATGGCGTCGAGAGCCTCGTCGCCCTCGATGCGATGGATCGTGGCGAGGTGAAGATCGAACCAGTCCGTTGCGACCTGGTTGAACTGGTTGGCCAGGCGTTGGCCCAGGTGGAGGGGCTGATGAGTGTCAAGGGGGTTGAACTGACCCTCGCCACGCCGCCGGAGCCGCTGTGGGTCATGGCCGATGAGGACGCGGCCGGCCGCGCCCTCTATAGTTTGCTGAGTCACGCCGAAAAGTACACCCGCGAGCGCGGTCGTCTGACCATCGCCGTCGCCGCCGACGGCAACCAGGGGCGCACGTCAGTGCATGACCCCGACCGGCGGCTGCCGGCCGAGGTCATCGCCCGCGCCTTCGAGCGGGTAGAGCTTGGCCCCGAAGGACGCGCCGCCACGCGCGGCACCGACCTGGGCCTGGTCGTGGCCCGCAAGGTGGCCGAAGCCCACGGCGGCCACGTCGCCGCCAGCAGCACCGAGGCGGGTACGACCCTGAGCCTCAGCCTGCCACGCGCGTCCGAGGAGCCGGCCGAGCAATGAGCGACATCACCCCGCCGCCCGGTGTGCCCTTCGACGACGAGACCTGGCGGCAACTGCCTGGCTTCCTGGATAACCTGCCGGAGTCGGTCTGCCTGCACGTCTGGGCCGACGAGCAGGGGGAGCCGGCCGAGCGCGAGGCCACCCGGTTGGCCCAGGCGCTGTCCGAACGCTCGCCACGGCTCAGCTACCGGCTTTTTCCCCGCCGCCAGAATTACCCCTACTACCCGGTTATCGGCGTCATGGGTGGCACGACTGTGGAGTCGCGCGATGACGGCCTGCGCATCATCGGCCTGCCGTTGGGCTATCAAATGACCTCGCTCATCGCCGCTATTCAGGCCGTTGCCTTTCGCGGGCAGACGTTGGAGCCGGCGACGCGGGTTCGCCTGAGCCGCTTGCCGGCCGACGCGGATATCGCCATCGAACTGCTGACCGCGGCTGAGGATGAGTGGGGCGGGGTGGCGGCCAAGACGGTCTTTGGCATGGCCGCGGCGTCGCCGCGAGTGCGCGCCTTCCTGATCATGACCGACCTGTTCCCGGAGGCGGCGCAGCGCTACTCCGTGACGGCGCTGCCCCATGTAGTCGTTAACCGCCGCGTCCACTTCAGCGGCCCGCCCGACGAAGCCGAACTGCTGCGCCACATTGGCCTGGCCCTCAAATAGGGACGCGCCGGCGGCTACTCGGCCGAGTCGTCGCCCTTGTGGCCATTGGATGAGCGGGCGACGGCGGCCTCGACGCGCCGGCTGAGCCGCCGCAGCCGCGAGCGCCCGCGGGCCATCACATAGCGCGCTCGCTTCCACTCGTGGTCGATGAACGACACCTGTGGCGGGGTTACGTCCCACTTCACCAGCGACGCCCCCCAGGTCAGCCCGCCGCCGAAGCCCACAAAGATGATGTTGTCGTCTGGCTCCAGCCGTCCTTCGGAGACGGCGTCGCATAACGCCACGGGGATGGACGCGGCCGACGTGTTGCCGGTATGATCTAGATTCAGATAGAACTTCTCCAGGGGGAGCTTCATCTTGCGGGCGGCCGTCTCGATGATACGCACGTTGGCCTGGTGGGGAATGATGAGGGCGATGTCGTCGAGCGTCAGCCCGCTTTGCTTCAACACGTCCTGCACCGACGAGGCGATGACGTTGGTGGCGAAGCGATAGACCTGGCGGCCGTCCATATCGACGATGTTCTTGTGGTGGCCGTTGTGGGCGAATTCGGCCCCGGCGATGGGTACGGGGTTGTGATAGAGCGCGGGCAAGGACAGCAGGTCGGCCCCGGAGCCGTCGGAGCGCAGCGTCGTGGCCATGACGCCGCCGGGTATGCTGGAACCCTTGAGCACGACCGCGCCCGCGCCATCGCCGAAGAGGACGCACGTGCCGCGGTCGCTCCAATCGACCACCCGCGACATTGTTTCCGCGCCGATGACAAGGGCATTGCGCACCGCGCCGGTGGCGATGGACTGCGACGCCATTTGCAGGGCGTAGACGAAGCCCGAACAGGCCGCGCCCAGATCGAACGCGCCGGCCCGCGACGCGCCCAGGTAGTCTTGCACCAGACAGGCCGTTGACGGAAACATGTGCCCTGGCGTCGATGTGGCCACGATGATCAGTTCAATCTGGGACGGGTGCAGATCGGCGACGGCGAGGGCGCGGGCAGCGGCCTCGAAGGCCAGCGTGGCCGTTGTCTCGTGGGCCGCGGCGATGTGGCGCGTGTGGATGCCCGTGCGCTGGACGATCCATTCGTCCGTCGTGTCCACCAGGCGGGATAGTTCGTCGTTGGTCACAACCCGCTCAGGCAGATAGTGACCCCAGCCGACGATATGGGCGTAGCGCATCATGTCCGATTCCGTTGAGCAACCGTCTCGGAAAGTTGAAACCCTACCCTGGGCCATGAGTTGCGCCGCCGATCGACCGGCGGTTACAATCCGGCGCGAGTGAACCAGCAATCGCCGCCCGCGAGGGGCACGTTTATTGTCATTGGTTGCCTGAGCCTGCTGCTCGGCGCGGCCGTCCTGGCCGGCTGGTGGCTGTTGCGCGCCCGGCCGCCACAGGCCGCTCCCATGACCATCACGCCTGCTGTAGCCGCGCCCGGCGCGTCCACGC
>DAOSMQ010000121.1:0-2444 GCA_035372725.1 Promineifilum sp. (SeqCode) | reverse complement strand
CGGCGCGTCCACGCCTACCCGTCCACTGCCGCCGGCGGCCGTTGCCCCGACGCCGACAGCCGCCCGGCCGACGCTGGTCGTGGCCACAGCCGTGCCGGGCGCGTTGATCGACGCGCAACCGCCGCCAGCGCGGGCGCAAGAGGACTACGAGCGTCTGTTCACGACGATCTTGCCGCCCCTCGACCCATTGGCTCTGGCCGCCGAGTTGGACGGCGTCAGCGAGCCGGCTGTCACCGCCACGGCTACGCCAGCCGTCGGCGACTGGGCCACCTTCCAGACGTCCGAAGGGCCGCGCCAGGCCGAACTTATCTACGCCGACGACCTGGCAGCCTACTGGGTGGAAAGTGGTCTGTCACTTGACCAGGCCGCCCTGATCGCCTCGGCCGGGTGGCTGCGCCAGCAGGCCACGCCGCTGCTCAGCGCCCTCTTCGGTGAGGCCACCCGGCTGGGCCTTGACGGCGATCCCCGCGTCCATATTCTCCACCTCCTCGGCTCGCCCGACGCCGACGAATTGGGCTACTTCCGCGACGAGAACCAGTACCCGCGCTGGCTGGAGAGCGATTCCAACGAGCGAGAGATGATCTACCTGAATATGGCCCGTCTGACAGCCGGGACGCCTCTCTATGAGGGTACGCTGGCCCACGAGATGCAGCACCTCATTCAGTGGAGCCTGGATGCCAACGAGGACGCCTGGCTTAACGAAGGGCTGTCGCAGGTGGCCGAGACGCTGGTCGGTCTAGACACGGTTGATGCCACTTACTACCGCGAACAGCCCTACATCCGCCTCGACCGCTGGTCGGACGCCGCGCCGGACGTAGACGCCCACTATGCCGGCAGCTATCTGTATGTCCTCTATCTCTGGGAGCAGGCCGGCGACGCGGCCTTGTCGGAGCTGGCCCGCCAGCCGGCCAACGGGCTGGCCGCCGTGCGCGCCGTGCTGGCCGGCCACCGGCCGCAGCTAAGCTGGGAGGAGTTCACCGGCGACTGGGCCGCGGCCGTCGCCCTAAACGACCGGTCGGTCGATCCGCGCTATGGCTTCCGCCACCCCGTCGATCTCGGCCAGGCCTTCCTGGCCAATCGCGTCCGGCGACTACCCTTCGTGGCCACGACGACGCTAGACCAGATGGCCGTGGACATGATCGACCTTGACTTCAGCGGCCCGGCGACACTGTCCTTTGCGGGCGACGCGACCGCGGCGCTCATCGACGGGCCGCCGCCGGCGGGCGAGGCTTTCTGGTTTGCGCCGCCGGGCAACAGCAGCCGGGCACAATTGACGGCCGAGGTCGATCTGACCACCGCCGTCGCGCCGGCGCTGGATTTCGCTGTCTGGCATGACCTGGAGCCGACCTACGACTTCGCCTATCTGTCGGCTTCCACCGACGGCGGGCAGACGTGGACGGTGATCTCGCCGGGGCAATCGCTCTATGGCCCCTATGGCCCGGCCTGGGGCGGGCCGAGCGCCGGCTGGCGGCAAGAGACCGTGCCCCTGGACGACTTCGCCGGCGGCACGGTGCGGTTGCGCTTCGACGTGATGACCGATTTCGAGGGGCTGGGGCGCGGCTTCGCTGTCAGCGGGCTGGCCGTGAGCGGTGTCGCGATTCAGCCTCTCTGGCAGGCCGATGGCTTCGTGGAGACGGGCGCGGTGTTGCCACAGCGGTGGGAGTTGCGCCTGATTCGGAAAGGGGCCGCGCCAGAGGTTGTCCGGCTGATGCCGGATGCGTCTGGCCGGGGGGAGTGGGCGGTTGACCTGGGGCCGGATGGGGGCATGCTGGTGGTGATGCCCGTGACGCCACTGGTAGTCGCGCCGGCCGACTATTGGCTGCGTGTCGACCGCTAGGCGCGCGTCTCGGCGCGGTACTGGGCCTCCAACTCGCGCCGCTTCTCATCGCGGGCGCGGCGCGCTTCCGCCAGCGTCAGTTCCCAACGCTCCTCGGCCTCGCGAATGAGTTCCGTGCCCGATGCCGGCGTCAGCAACAGCGCCGTCACCGCGCCGACCAGCGTCCCGCAGACAGCCCCCGCCAGAAAGCCCATCACTTTGCCCATTACGTTTGCTCCTTGTCAGTGAATGATGCCGCCATTATAGCGCGTGGAGGGAAGGAGTGGCCAATGCGCTATCAGTGGCATTTCTAAGTTGGAAGAAGCGCTCACGCAAAGTCGCCAAGTAGGCAAAGGACGCAGAGAAGAAGCTTTATCATCTGTCGTTTTTTCTTTGCGCCTTCTGCCCCTTGGCGGCTTTGCGTGAGTTCCTATTGAATGGCCCTGCATACGTCATTATGTCAAGTCTTGTCATGGGTAAATCACGTCGTACAATTAGGATTGTTCGGCTACAGTATCAAACAGAGGGGGCCACTACCGCGACAAGGAGAGATTATGAAACTGCTGCTCACTTCCGCCGGCATTAAGAACACCAGTATTCACAACACATTGGTTGACATGCTGGGCAA
>DAOSMQ010000120.1:0-6784 GCA_035372725.1 Promineifilum sp. (SeqCode) | reverse complement strand
GGTTGGTCTGATTATTGCCCCCGTCTACCAGGTCAAGGTCGCCGGCGTCGTCGATATCGTAGGCGGCGCCACCAGCCTCCATCTTAAGGGCCTGCGGTTCAATGACCCGGCGTTCCCATCCGCTGGCCTGGCGACGATACCAGACCAAAGAAGGGCCAGAACCGCGCCGCGCGCCGATCACGATGTCGTTTAGCCCGTCGTGGTCTACGTCCAGGATCAGCGTCAGGACTTGCTGGAGACTGCCCGATGGCGCTTCCAGGTCGCCGTTGGCGGTCGAGAGGTGCTGCCAACTCAGTTCGTCGTGCGCGGCCGGGGCCGGTGTGGTGGCCTCAGCCCACACCTGGCCATGGAGCCACGGCCAACTGGCGAGCAAAATGGTGGCCCCCACCACAAGGAATACGAATCGTTGCGTTCGTCTTGCCGTCATAAACGCACCCAGCCTTTCAACCGGCCGGGCTGCAAGGCCCAACCGCTACAGGTCAACTAGTTGATACGGAGGACAAAGTGATTACCAAAACGGTTGCCAACCAACGGTTGCCAACCAACGGTTGCCAACCGCCTGCCCCTGGCCTGATGACGGACAAACCAAGCTTTCAGAACAATAGCCGCCGGCTCCCTACACGGTCAACCGTCAAATGATTCATATTCTGCGACCCGATGGCACGGCCCAGAAAGTAATATGACGTGCGTGGCCTTATCCCCTGGCCACAGGGCCGCGGCGACACGCCAGGAATGCCGTTAAGGAATGCCGTAAGGGAGACGGACTATGCTACGAGAGACAAAAATGGCCGCAACCGCGGCCCCACGTCTGGAGTCAGGAGCGACCCACCAGGCAAGACGACGAAATTCAGCGACGTGGCGAGCACCTCTAGCAGCAACCGGCTTCCGGGTGCCGGCTGTCGCAAACGTTGGGGAGAAAGTTATGAACACAAAGGCAACACTGCGCATTTTTTTGATGATGACCGCGCTACTGCTGGGCATGTTTACCCTCGTGGCCACGCGCCCGGCCGCGGCCGCGCCCGATGCGTTTGGCCTGACGACAAAGGTCGAGCCAGCCGGCAAGGGCACCGTCGATGTCAGCCCGCCGCCGCCCTATAGCGAGAATCAGGTTGTCAGCCTGACGGCCACGCCCATCGCCGGCTGGACGTTCGACAAGTGGGTTCTGGCCAGCGACCTGGTCTGGTGGGACGAGAACTGGGACTACCGCGTCACGGTGACGGCCGCGGCCGCCGGCTACGCCCGCAAGGACAAGCCGGCCGAGGTCGCCCTCAACTTCACCCAGCTCTGGTCGTCGCTGGGCAAGACCGGCACGCTAGACCCCAACTCGATCCGCGTGGTCGAGGTGGATGGCAGCGATGCCGTCATCGATGACACTGTGCCCTTCCAGTTCGATAAAGCCAAAGACTTCAATGCCGCCAGCAAGGCGGCCGGCACGCTCGTGCTGATCATGGAGGGCAATACACCCGCCGGCGCGACGCGCCGCTATCACGTTTACTTCGACGTGACGGGCAAGGGCTTCGCCGCGCCCAACGTGCCCAGCCAGATCACCTTCAACCCCAGCGCCACGGACCAGGGCAAGACCGCCTATCAATTGGATACGCCCGTCGGCACCTATTTCTACCACACAAAAGGCGGCGGGTTCTCCAGTTTCAATGACCTGGGCGGCAACGACTGGATTAACTGGAACTCCGCGCCAGAGAATGCCGGCGACTTCCGCGGCATTCCCAACCTTGTCCACCCCAACAACGGCGGCTACTTCCACCCCGGCCGCACCGGCATGACCACCACGCTGATCTCGCAAGGACCGATCAAGGTGACCTTCGAGAGCTTCGAGGCCAATAACCCGCCGGCCGGCCGCGACCGCTGGCGCGGAATCTGGGAGGTCTATCCCACCTACGTCAACTTCACCATCGTCTCCGCGCCCTACAATTACTACTTCCTCTATGAGGGTACGCCCGGCGGCGCGTTGCAGATCAACAGCGACTTCGTTGTGCGCAGCACCGGCGTCCAAACCCTGGCCAACGTCGCCTGGGAAGAAGACCTGGCCAACGAAGAGTGGGCCTTTGTGGCCGACCCGACGGTGGGGCGGGCGCTCTACATGGCCAGCCACACCGACGACCTGAAGACCGATTCATTTGGTCAACAGGATGGCGTGATGACCAAGCTCGGCTTCGGCCGCAAGGGTATCGCGCCATTGCTCGACAAGACCATCGTGCCGCGCCAGTTCACCTGGGGCATCATGAATGAGGTGACCTTCGACGCGGGCAAGCCGGTCATCTATAACGCCTACAAGGACCTGAACGTCAGCGTGGGCGCGGCCGAGGCGCGCTCTGGCGCGTCGCTGGGCAGCACCAATCCGGTCAGCTTCACCATCACCGGCCAGCACACCATCACCGCTGTCTTCAAACCGCAGCAGTTCACCGTCAATGTGACGACCTCCGGTCAAGGCTCGGTCACCAAGACGCCCAACAAGGCGACCTACGCCCTCAATGAGCAAGTGACCCTGACGGCCACGCCCGCTGTGGACTGGGCCTTTGCCGGCTGGTCGGGCGACCTGACAGGTTCGGACAATCCGGCGACGGTCACCGTCACCAAGAACATGAACATCACGGCGACGTTCGCCCAGTCGTTCACCATCACCACCAGCGTTAACCCGGCCGAGGGCGGCAGTATCACCCTGAACCCCAGCAAGCCAACGTACCAACCGGGCGAACAAGTGCAGGTGACAGCCACGGCCAACAGCGGCTATACCTTCACCGGCTGGGGCGGCGCTCTGAGTGGCAGTAACCCGACAGAGACCGTCACGGTCAACAGCAACCTGAACATCATCGCCAATTTCTCGTCGGCCACGTATACCTTCTCGGCTACTGCAAATGGCAACGGTAGCGTGTCCTGGGAGCCGGTCAAGCCCCTCTATGGGGCCGGCGATGTCGTTACCGTCACGGCTACGCCCGCGACCGACTACTACTTCATTGGCTGGACGGGTGACGTTAATTCCAGCACCAACCCCCTGCAAGTGACCATCAGCGGTAACACCAGCATCGTCGCCAATTTCATGCCCGTGGTCTGCTATACGCTGACGACCATAGTCAACCCACCGGACAGCGGTACGGTGACGATTGAGCCGCCGTCCAACTGTGAAGGCGGCGGCTACACCGTTGGCACCATGGTGACGCTGACGGCCATCCCTGGCACTCAGAAGCGCTTCGTCGGCTGGAGCGGCGGCATCACCGGTAGCATCTCGCCAATTCAGTTCCCGATCACCGGCGACATGACAGTCATTGCTACCTTCGAGGATGACGTCTACCCGCTGACGACGACCGTGGTCGGCAGCGGCGCGATTGCCAAGTCGCCCGACCAGCCAGCCGGCTACTTCATCGGCCAGGAAGTGATGCTGACGGCTTTGCCCGCCAGCGGCTCGGAGTTTGTCGGGTGGTCGGGCGATGTCACGGGCACAAGTCCGACCGTGCCCATCACCATCACCGGGGCGATGAGCGTCACCGCCACCTTCACCACCGCCGGGCCGTTTACGTTGACCGTCAACACGGCCGGCGACGGCAGCGGCACCGTCCAGATCAGCCCGGAGAAGGCCGAGTACACCTACGGCGAGCTCGTCGAATTGACGCCTGTGCCCGCGCCCGATTCCGTCTTTGCCGGGTGGTCGGGGGACGCCAGCGGGGCGGCCCGGCCGCTCCGGGTGACGATGACCGGCGACAAGACCATCACTGCCACCTTCATCGTTCCCGCGGGGCCGTTCAGCGACAACTTCAACAGCTGCACCCTGGCCAACCAATGGTCGGCCGAGCAAATGGGCGACGCCACCATGAGCTACACCGGCCGGTCGCTGAAGATTCAGATTCCCGAAGGCAGCGACCACTACATTAACAGGAGCCTGAACAACGCCCCGCGTCTCATGCAGGACGCCGACAATCGCAACTTCGAGATCGTCGCCAAATTCGACTCTGACCTCACCCAAGACTACCAGACGCAGGGCATCCTGATCGAGGGCACGACTGCGACCGGCGTGGCCACAATGCTACGGATTGACTTCACGTATAATTCCGGCGTCGTCAGCCTCTACTCCGGCGCGTGGACGCCGGGCAAGCTGTCGCAGAAGTTCAGCCTGCCCATCGCCGCGGGCGACGCCAACTACCTGCGTGTCAATCGCACCGGCGACAAGTGGACGCTCAGCTATAGCGCCACCGGAGCCGATAACAACTGGCAGGCGGCCGGCGACTTTAAGTACATCATGACGGTCAGCCGTGCGGGCGTCTTTGCCGGGAACCTGAAGCCGTCCGGCGGCGTGGCCCCGGCCCTCACGACTGAGATCGACTTCTTCCAGAACACGGCCGAAGGGCCAATGGTCGAAGACACGCCCCTGCTGACGATCAACAAGGTCGGCAATGGCACGGTCACGGCCAGCCCGTCCATCGACCAACTGACCTGCGGCCAGACGGTGCGGCTGACGGCCACGCCCCTGCCCGGCGGCACGTTCGACGGCTGGAGCGGCGACGCCACCGGCACGCAGAATCCGCTGTCGATGCTTCTCAACCGGCCGCGGACGGTGACGGCCACCTTCACCGCGCCCGACACCTTTACGCTTTCTCTGCCGGTGATCATCCGGTAGCGCCCGGCGCGCTGCGTCGCCGTGCAAATAGCCGCGGCGGGCGATGGGGTTTGGCCCCACCGCCCGCCGCGGTTGGCTTTCCCGGCGCGGCCGGCCGCTTAGCGGTAGAGCGCCGCCGCCGCGCCGCGCAGGTCAACGAACACGGGGTGCAGGCAGGCCATGATCGCCGCCAGCCGCGCGGCCACGGCGTCGCGGTAGGCTTCGGTGAGCGACTCGTCGGCGTAGACCTCATAGATCTTCGTCCAGCCCCGATCCCACATTTCTGCCTCAATGCTGTCGCCCAGTTCGGCCTTGATCTCGAACAGGTGGCGGCGGAAGCCGTCGAGCAGGAAGCGGTTGAGGGCGTGGTCGCGCGACTCGCAATGGAAGCCCAGTTCCCAGCCGGTGCGCGACCGGCCCAGCCGCTCGCCCACGTGGACAATCTCGTAGTGGAGCGACGCCTCGCCATAGTGGATCTGCAACAGCGAGGACCATTGCAGACGCCACTGGAAGCCCTGCAGGGGTGGCGGCAGCAGCGGCCGCAGCGCCTCCGGCAATGACTTCAGAAAGGCACTTGTCGATAACGTGTTCATCGTCTCTGTAGTATAATGCCTGCCAGTCCGTTCCCCAACCGCGCGGAGGAAAAAATGACCAGCAAGCGACGCACCTGGGGCCAGTTCGCCACACCCGTAGATGTGGCCGACGTGTTGCTGGGCTTCTGTCTGCGCCGGCCAGACGACCGGGTGCTCGACCCCAGTTGCGGCGACGGCGCGCTGTTGCGCCGGGCAACGCGCTGGCGCGGGTGGCTCTCGGAAGAAGCCGCCGCGCCGCCGGGCGAGGCGCTCTATGGCGTGGAACTGGACGAGGACGCCGCCGCCCGCGCCGCGACGGCGGCCGGGGCCACCGTCGTGCCGGCCAACTTCCTCGCTTTGGACCCAACCGCGCCACTGGCGGCGCTCGGCGGCCGGCCGTTGGGCAACTTCGACGCGCTCATCGGCAATCCGCCCTACACCCGCGCCGAGTGGATCGGCCGCCTCAGCGCCGCCGCGCAGTTGCCCCTCTTCGGCGACGACCCAACCGCGCGCCACGTCCGGCCCTATGCCGTGCCCGGCGAACTGGCGGCGGCGCTCTCCGGCCGGGCTGGCCTGCATGCCTACTTCCTGCTCCACAGCCTGTCCTTCCTGCGCCCGCGCGGCCGGCTGGGCTTCGTCATGCCCAACGGCTGGCTCGATATCGCCTATGGCGCGGCCCTGAAGCGCTTCCTGCTCGACCACTTCCGCGTGCTGGCGATCATCGAATCGGCCGTGGAGCGCTGGTTTGCCGGCGCAAGCGTCAACACCTGCATTCTCATTCTGGAGCGAGCCGACGAGGCCGGGGCGCGAGACGACAATCGCGTCCGGCTGGCGCGGCTGCGCCGGCCGTTGCACGAGTTACTCGGCGTCGCCGCCGGCGACTCGCGGCGCGTGGCCGCCGTGGAGCAACTCGTCGGCCGCCTGTTGCCCGGCGGCGATCGGCTGGCGGGCGACATCGCCGTACGCGTCGGCCGGCAGGGCGATCTGGCCGCGGAGGAGCGGTGGGGCGCTCTGTTGCGCGCGCCGGCGGTCTATCTGCGCCCGCCCTCGCCCGCGCTCGTCCCTCTGGGCCGCTGGGCCACCATCCGGCGCGGCCACACCACCGGGGCCAACGACTTCTTCTACCTGGACGCGCGGCGGGCGACGGCCCTCGGCCTCGCTCCGCGCTTCCGCCGGCCGCTGCTGAAGTCGCTGCGCGGCCTTACGCGCCCGCGGCTGGACACGGCCGACTGCCGCCACGAACTGCTGCTCATCCCGGCCGACGCGCCGCTGGAGGGCGACCTGGCCGACTACGTTGCCTCCGGCGAAGCGCGCGGCATCCACCGGCGGACGACCTGCGCCGGGCGGCAGCCCTGGTACAGCCTGCTGGAGCAGCCCGGCAGCCATCTGCTGCTGGCCAAGGGCGTCTGGCAGCGCCACTTTGCCCCCCTGGCCGACGAGCCGGTGGCCATCGACCAGCAGATCTACGGCCTGCGCCTGCCGGCCGAGTGGCTGGCGGCGGCGGCGGCACTGCTCAATAGCGTCTGGTTCGCCTTGCAATGCGAATTGCGCGGGCGAGTCAACCTGGGCGAGGGCGTCCTCTGGCTGGCGGCGTATGAACTGGCCG
>DAOSMQ010000119.1:0-6858 GCA_035372725.1 Promineifilum sp. (SeqCode) | reverse complement strand
CAGGCGCTGGGCATCGCCGCCTTCCCGACGCTGGCGGCGCTGGCCGTCCGCGCCGCCCACCGGGAGATGCGCGGCATCCTGACCGACTCGCTGCGGCTGGTGCTCTTCTTGGGACTGCCGGCGACGGCGCTGCTGGCGCTGCTGGCTGAGCCCTACGTGGCCATCCTCTTCCAGCGCGGCCTGTTCGATGCCCAGGCGACGGCGCTGGTGGCCACGGCGTTGCGCTTCTATGCCCTGGGCTTGATCGCCCTGACCGCGCTGGAGGTCGTCGCCCGTGGCTTCTATGCCCTCAGCGATACGCTGACGCCGGTGCTGTCGGGCGGCCTACAGATCGCCGTCATGTGGGCACTGAGCTTGTGGTTCCGCGACAGCCTGTTCCCGGCGCTGGGCTGGCGGCCGCTGGGCGGGCTGGCTCTGAGTTTCAGCCTGTCCAATATCCTGGAAGTGGGGCTGCTGCTGTGGCTGTTGCGGCGGCGTCTGGGCGGGCTGAACGGCGGCGCGCTGCTGGAGGGCACAGCGCGGATGGGCGCGGCTACGCTGGCCATGGGCGTGGCCATTGTCGCCACCGTCGCGCCGCTGCCGGCCGGGGCTATCTGGGCGCGGGCGCTGGTGGGCACGGCCGCGGGTGGGCTGGTCTATCTGCTGGCCTGCTGGCTACTGCGGGTGACGGAGTTGCGGCAATTGGTGGGGCTGGCCCGCCGCCGGCTGGGGCGGGGCTAGGCAACAAAAAACCGGCGCTGAGCCGGTTGGGTGTGCGGGGCGGCGCTCGATGGCGCTAGTTGCCCGCCGAAATAGCCGCGTCGTTCATAGTCGCCGCAGCCTGGCCGAGAAGCTCGCCGTTGACCCAAATCTCCAGCGAGTAGCGGCCTTCCTGGAAACCCTCTTCAGGGCTGAGGTAGATGTAGCCGGGGCCGTCATCGCCATAGGCCCACAGTTCGTTGCCGCCGTCGATGACCTTGCCGTTGTGCCGCCAGACCCAGGCCCACTCCATGCCGTTGGCCATGCCCTCGTAGGCGAACGTGGCGTAGAGGGTGTAAAAGCCTTCGCCAAAGACGTTGGCCGGGTTAATGGCTTCGTACTCGTCGGTGACGTCGTTGGAGAGGACAACCTCGCCCAGCTTGGTCGCTTCAGTCAGTTCGGCTTGCGGCTCAAAGCGGTCGTAGGCCGCGGGTAATTCGGGGGAGAGGGCGGCTGATTCGTCGGTGCTGAGCAGGAAGTTGGCCACGCCGCCGCTTTGGGCGGAAGCCATGTCGCTCTCCAGAGTCAACTCAGCTGTGGAGGGCTGGCTAAATAGCTCCTGGATGTCGGCCGAGACCGGCTTGGCGTCGCTAATCAGCGCCATGCGCAGGGTCGGGTCAATGGGTGTGCGCCAGCCGTAGTAGCCCACGCCAACGGCCATGAGCACCAGCACCGCGCAGATGGACAGATAGGACTGCATCCGCTTGGCGGCTTGCTGGCGCATAAAGAAATAGGGCGACCGCTTGGTGGCCCGCCACAGCTTCAGCGAAAGCAACAAAGCCAGGGCAGCGAACACCAGCAGCAACCCCAACAGCCAGGGTAGGATGGTACCGGACAGCAGCAAATTAAGACTACTCAAACAATTCCTCTTCCAGATTCACTGCCCATTATAGATAGCGGCTCACCGATTAGCAAGCGTTGAGGCCAGCCGAGGCTTCTAATGGATGGCAATGCCCCCATTCTGCCGCTCTTGTGCCACATATAGGCCCACCGTTCATGAGAAGAAGATAAGTGAAAAAGCTAACAAGCGGCTGTTTGGGCCGTCTTCTCCGGCAGCATGAATGGCCTAAACTCAGTCTCTTCTAAAAACCGTCGGATTGACGCGGCCAGTCCCAACTCTCCCCGGAGGACTTGTTCGCCGTAAATAGCCCGCCAGCGTGTGCGCGCGTCACGGGCGGCGCGGAATTCTACCAGGGCCATCTCTGCTTCGGGGCCGGCGGTGTCGATGAAGCCGGAAGCAAAGAAGTCGCGCTCGGCCGCGGCGCGGTCGTAGGCCACGCGGACGACCTCCGCTGACCAGCCGCGGGCGCGCCGCCATGTCAGGCGGGCGTAGGCAGCCCGGCCGTCGCCGTCGCCCGGCAGGCCGACTGAGCCGACGTTGACGATCTGCGTGCCGTCGAGCGTGCGCCGGTGGGGGATGTGGGTGTGGGCGGTGATGAAGACGGCCGCGCCGGGGATCATCCTGGCGCGGGCCTCGTCGTCGGTTGTAAAGGGGTAGATGCCCGCCCGGTTGCCCAGCCGCGAGGCGTGGAGAGCGGCCAGGGTTGAGCCATCGGGCGCGGCGAAGTCCCAGCGTTCCGGCAGCGCGGCCATGGCGGCCACGGCGGCGGCGTCATTGAACTGGCGAAACGTCCACTCGCTCAGGCGGATACGGTCGTAGGCCGGGCCGGCGCGCGGGCCAGTGTAGCCGAGCCACTCGGCGACATATTCCTCGTGGTTGCCGCGCAGGACGACCCAGCCGTCGGCCGCGGCGCGGCGGCGAATGGCGTCCCAGCAGGCGACGTTGCTGGGGCCGCTGTTGACGACGTCACCGGCGACGAGCACGAGGTCAGGTCGCCAGGCGTCGATGTCGGCCATCGTCGCGGCCAGCGCGGGCCAGTTGCCGTGGATGTCGGAGAAAATGGCGAGCTTCATCGATTGTGGGGCGGTTTGCCAAACCGCCCTACTCCTGCCACCACGGCTGGCGCTTCTCCAGGAAGGCGCTCATGCCCTCGCGCCCCTCGTCGCTGGCACGGCGGGCGGCGATGGTCGCCGCCGTGGCCTCGCGCAGGCTCGCCTGGGGCTGGAAGGCGACGGCGTGGATAAGGTCCTTGGCCGTGGCCTGCGCGCCCGGCGCGGCTTGCAGCAGCTGCCCGACACGCTCGGCCACGGCTTCATCCAGGTCGGTCTCGGCGACAACGTGGCCAACAAGGCCGATGGCCTGGGCGCGGCGGGCGTCGAAGCGCTCGCCAGTCAGAAACAACTCGCGGGCGGCGCTGGGACCGATGCGGGCCAGGACAAAGGGGGAGATGACCGCCGGGACGATGCCCAGCCGCGTCTCGCTAAAGGCGAACACGGCCCGCTCGACGGCCACAACAATGTCGCAGCAACTCACCAATCCCACGCCGCCACCGATGGCCGGGCCGTTGACACGGCCGACGACCGGCCGCGGGCAGCGATCGATGGCCAGCATGAGGTCGAAGATGGCTTCGCCGTCGGCAATGTTCTCCTCGAAAGTGAAGTCGGCCGCGGCGCGCATGGCGGTCAGGTCGGCCCCGGCGCAGAAGGAGCGCCCGCGGCCGGTCAGGACGACCACGCGCACGCCGGCCGCCTGGGCGCGCTCGGCGAAGGCCTGTGTCAGCCCGGCGATGAGGGCCGGGTTCAGGGCGTTATGGAGTTCTGGCCGGTTGAGCGTGACGGTCAGCACGGGGCCGGCCTGTTGCAGGGTAACGGGTTCGTCTGGTTGGGTCATGGTGTGGCCCGATTATAGACTGGGCGCGGGGCGTGGCAACGGCGATGCAGCGCGGGGCGAAAACGAAAGGGGCGGGTTGACGACCCGCCCCGAAGAGCCTGATAGCTGCTGGTGGCAGGTGCTGGCCTATAGGGCTTGCGCCGGCTGCGGGCTAGACAGTGGTGGGGCGTTGACCTGGCCGTTGCTGGGCGTCATTTCGTTCATCAGCTTCTCGAACGCCGGCCGGTCGAGCGTCTCCACGTCGATGAGTGTCGTCGCCAGGTAAACCATGCGGTCGTGGTTCTGCTGGATGATGGTTCCGGCGCGGTTGTAGTTCTCGTCCAGCAGCCGCTTCACCTCGGCGTCGATCTCGCGAGCGGCTTCCTCGCTATAGTCCCGGCCGCTGCCGAACCAGCCCATCTCGCGGCCGACAAAAGGACTGCCGGAGCCGCCGCCATACGTTGGCAGGCCGAGCCGGTCGGACATGCCGTATTCCATGACCATGGCCCGCGCCAGGCGCGTGGCCTGCTGCAAGTCGGCCGCCGCGCCGGTGGTGATGCGGCCAAAGAAATGCTCCTCGGCCGCCCGCCCGCCGAGGGCCATGGCGATCTGGTCTTCAAAGAACTCGCGGCTATGGACGGCGCGGTCCTCCGGCAGCGACATGACAAAGCCGCCAGCCCGCCCGCGCGGCACGATGGTGATCTTCTGCACCGGGTCGGTGTTGGTCAAATAGAAGCTGACCACGGCGTGGCCGGCTTCGTGGTAGGCCACGGTCAGCTTGTCGTCCTCGCTCATGACGCGGCTTTGCCGTTCCGGCCCCATGACGACGCGATCGAAGGCGTCCTGAAACTCCGGCAGGCTAATGGTGCGTTTGCTGCGCCGGGCGGCGAAGATGGCCGCCTCGTTAATGAGGTTCTCCAGGTCGGCCCCGGAGAAGCCAGCCGTCAGGCGCGAGATTTCCTTGAAGCTGACGTCGCTGGCAATGGGCTTGCCACGGGCGTGGACAGCCAGAATCTTCTCGCGGCCGGCAACGTCGGGTAGATCGACGAAAACTTTACGGTCGAAACGGCCGGGGCGCAGCAGGGCCGGGTCAAGGATGTCGGCCCGGTTGGTGGCGGCGATGACGATGACGTTGGTCTCGTTGTCAAAGCCGTCCATCTCCACCAGAATCTGGTTCAGTGTTTGCTCGCGTTCGTCGTGGCCGCCGCCCAGGCCCGCGCCGCGCTGGCGGCCAACGGCGTCGATCTCGTCCACAAAGACGATCGACGGGGCGGCCTGCTTGGCTTTCTCGAATAGGTCGCGCACGCGGCTGGCGCCGACGCCGACAAACATCTCCACAAACTCCGAGCCGGAGATGTGGAAGAAAGGCACGCCCGCCTCGCCGGCCACGGCGCGGGCCAACAGCGTTTTGCCCGTGCCGGGCGGGCCGACCATGAGGACGCCCTTGGGGATGCGCGCGCCGACCTGGACGAACTTCTCCGGCTCGCGCAGGAACTGGACGACCTCAGCCAGTTCCAGTTTGGCCTCCTCCACGCCGGCCACGTCCTCGAAGGTGACGGTCGGCCGATTGGCGTCGGTCAGGTTGCGCGCGCGGCTGCGGCCGAAGCCGAAGATGTTGTTGCCACCGCCACCCTGCATCTGCCGGAAGCCACGACTGAAAATCCATAGCAGCAGCAGCACCGGGCCGATGGTGAAAGCCAGGCTGAGCAGGGTATTCCAGGTCGATTGGTCGTGGACAATCAGCTTGTTGCTGAGGTCTTCGGCGGAGATGCCGTAGTACTGGAACGTCTCGATAAGACTGTCGGACGGAGACTTGACGGCCCCAAAGATGCGGCCGTCATCTAGAGTCACTTGCAACCGGTCGCCAGTGACGGCGATTTGCTCGACTTCACCGTCGCGAATGTGGTCGGCCACTTCCTGTAGGCTGATCTGCTCTGGGCCGCTGAACTTGCCGCTGAGCCAAAGCTGCACCCCCAGAATGATGGCGAAGAGCGTCAGAATCCAAACCCACGTGGGGATATTGGGGCGATTCTCGTTTGGTTGATCATCCATAGTCGCACTACTCCCGCAAGGGTAACCGACTGCTAACCTGGTTAAGGTGCCGCCCGCATGGGATCAGCAGGCCGGTCATTCGTGTTGAATCCATCAACAGGGCCGAGCCAGGCTCAACCCCTACCCTATGAGAGTACCAAACTTCTATCTGATAGTCATAAGTGTTTACCAATTGATTATCTATAGAAGCGGCTGGTTGCGGCTCGCCCGGCCCGCGGGCGAGGCGGTGGGCCACAGTGGGCCACGACCACTGTCGCCGTAGTGGCCGGGCGTCAGCCGGCGGCCGGTGGATAGACATCCGGCAAGGTGGCGATGAGCCTGTCGCGCAGAGGATAGGGCAACCGGCCGCCGGTGGCCACGGCCAGTGTGACCGCGCCGATCACCGGCAGCGTCCGCAGGCGGATGAACCGGGCGCGTGGAGCGTGGAGGCGGACGACGGCCTCCATCGGCGCGGTGATGGCCGCGCCGCCGTCGAAGACGCTGCCCGATTGGACGACCTCCACGGCCTCGCCCTGCAAATCGAGTTGGCGGAGCACGGCCACGGCCAGCCAGCCCAGTTCCTCGCCCGCCCAGCGCAGGATGCCGGCGGCAACGCCGTCGCCGGCGGCCGCGGCGGCAAAGACCGCCAGCGCCAGGTGGGGCTGGAGGGCATAGCCGCCGAAGGACAACCCCTCCATCAGGGCGAGCACGTCGGGCGCGCCGGTGGCGGCCAGGTAGGCGGCCGTCAGGGCCGTCGGTGGGCCGCGGCGAATCCAGGCGTAGTTGACGGCGTGCAGACCGCGCAGGGCGATCTCCAGGCCGCCACCAAACTCGCCGAAGAACGCGCCGTTGCCAACGATGCGCCCTTCGCGGCCGGCGCGGTCAAGGCCGCGGCAATTGTTGGACGAGCCGGCGGTGACGTTGACGCCCCAGCCGGCGCTGGTTCCGGCCAGCAGGCCGTTGAGGGCGTCGTTGACGACATCGAGCGGGCAGCCCAGGCCCAGCGTGGCGATGGCTTCCAGGTGGGCGGGGCGGTCGGAGGGCCAGTCGTAACCGCCGATGCCGAAGCCGGCGGCGGTGATGTCGGCCGCGGCCACGCCGGCCATGCCCGCCGCGCCGGCGAAGGCCTCGCCCAGCGCCCGCGCCAGTCCGTCGTAGCCGACGCTCTGGTAGTTGCCCGGCCCGGCCGCCCCGAAACCACGGCAGCGCCCGGCCTCGTCGGCGATGAGGGCGTGGGTCTTGGTGGCGCCTACGTCGAGGCCCAGGTAGTAGCCCATGACTGCTCAGAACGCGGCCGCGGCCATGACCTCGCGCAACGGACGGTAGCCGATCAGATGGATGTCCGACGCCCGCAGGAAGTAGCGCATCTCGCGGCTGAT
>DAOSMQ010000118.1:0-6934 GCA_035372725.1 Promineifilum sp. (SeqCode) | reverse complement strand
GTGCTGGCGACGAGCGACGGGCAGTGGCTCATTGTCTTCAACGCCGGCGACAGCGGCAGCAGACGAGGCCGATGTCAGCCCCCAGGCGGATGATGTCCCATTCATCATTGCCGCAAGGGTGCTTCTTGCGGAGGCGAACCCGGTCGCCCAGATGTACTTCGATGTACATGGCCAGGCTTTGTAGCACGAACGGGATACGGCGGAGGCGGCCGAACTCCCCATGGAAAAACTGCTCCGAATGGCCCATAATGGTCGCCATGAGTGATTGGGTTTACCAAGACGAGTTGCGCCTGACCGAACTGAACGTGCCGCGGGCGGCGCTCCAGTTCGCCCGCACCCTTGCCTACCCACGGTTGGATGTCGCCAACTACATGACCGCGCTGCATACGCTGTCGGAGTTGGCCACCGAGCACGTGGATTTGGCCGGCCCTGTGGCCAGACAGGCCGACCAACTGGCTGAGTATCTCTTTGTCACTCTCAGGTTTCGTGGCAATACCGAGGACTATGGCGACCCCCGCAACAGCTACCTGAATGAGGTGCTGGATCGGCGGCTGGGGATTCCCATCTCGCTATCAGTCATCTTTATCGACATCGCCCACCGTCTGGGCATACCCGCCTACGGCATCGGCCTGCCAGGGCATTTCATCGTCGGCATCCATAGCCGCGACGCCGACATCTGGCTCGATCCCTTCCACGGCGGCCGTCGCCTCGATCTGACCGATTGCATCGACCTGGTTCGCCTGGCGGTCGGCTACGGGGGCGCGCTGGAGGACGCCTGGTTTGCGCCCCTGCCGCCCCGCGAAATCCTGGCACGGATGCTCAACAATCTGCGCTCCAGCTACGTGCGGGCTGCGGCCTGGAAGGAAGCGGCGCGCGTCATCCGCCTGCTGCGCCAAACGCAGCCCGAAGTGGCCGAGCATGTGCGCGACCTGGGCCTGGTCTACTACCAACAACGTCAGATGACACAGGCGGCGCATTATCTGGACGTCTATCTCCAGCGCTCTCCCGCGGCCGCTGACGCGCAAGTGATCCGTGATGGCATGAAGGAGTTGCTCAACCTGTGGGCGACCCAAAACTAGGCTAACCGGTTATGGCAGAATCGCTACGTCAATCTCTTGCCCGCTACTATCGCGAAATACGCTCCTCGCAGGCGCGCTCGATTATGGTCGTCCTGATATTGATCGTCATTCTGGCGCTGGCGGTTTTGGGCGTCCAGTTTCTGGTGCGCGAACGAGGATCGCTGGCTCTGCTCAATTGGCTAAACCTGTTGCTGATCCCGCTATTGCTCGTCACGGCCGCCGTTTGGCTGGCGGGCACGTGGAAGCGCACGCAGTTGGAGATCGCCCGGCTGCGCGACGAGCGCGCCCTGGTCGATTCCTACTACGACCGGCTGACAGAACTGCTACTGGGTCGCAACCTGCGCGGAGCCGCGGCCGACGACGAGGTTGCCCGGGCCGCCCGCGCCCATACGTTGATGACGCTGCGCCAACTGAACAGCGAGGGACGAGGCCACATCGTGCGCTTTCTGTATGAATCCTCCCTACTGAGCGCCGAGCAGCCGGCTGTCGATCTACAGCGGGCCGATCTGAGTGGCTCCGACCTCTCCGGCGTCGCCATGGCCGGCATCAGTCTGCGGAATGTGGACTTGCACGAAGCGCGCCTGGTCGAGACCGCCTTGCCCGCCTCTGACCTACGCGGGGCAGACCTGGACCGGGCCAATCTCACGCGGGCCGATCTGAGCGAGTCCTACCTGCGCGGCGCGACACTGCGCGAGGCTGTGCTTGCCGGCGCCCAATTGCGCGGCGCGATCATGACCAAGGCGTTGCTGACCGACGCCGATCTGCGTGACGCCGACCTGAGCGAGGCCAATCTGGCCGGCGCCGACCTGACGCGGGCCAATCTGGCCGGCGCGAACCTCAAGGGAGCGCGCCTGAATGGGGCTAACCTGACCGACGCGACGCTGGACGGCGCCAACCTCAGTCTGGCCAACCTCAACAAGGCCACGCTAAGCGGGGTGCAGGCAACGGCGGCGGACTTCAGCGGTTCGAACCTGGCCGGAGCAACACTCGTCCACGCCCGGCTCAACGGCACCATGTTCGGCGGGGCGATTCTGAGCGAGGCGGACCTGACCGACGCCGAGTTGCGCGACAGCAACCTCAACCTGGCCAATCTGCGCGGCGCGGTCATGAACCAGGCCATCGTGACCAACGCCAATCTGCGCGATGCCATCATGGGCCGCGTGTCCCTGAGCGGCTCCGACCTGACTGGCAGCGACTTGAGCCGGGCCAACCTGAGCATCGCCAATCTGAACCGGGCCATCCTGAACCGTACCAACCTCGAAGAAGCGGGCCTCAGCGGCGCAGACTTGCGCGCGGCGCAGCTGAAGGGGGCGATGCTCCGAGGCGCAATCCTGCGCGGAGCCATTCTGGGCGACGCTGATCTGAGCCGGGCTGACCTGAGCAAGGCCAACCTGCGTTGGGCCAACCTCAGCAACGCCAACCTGACCGGGGCCGACTTGACCGAGGTTGATCTGACCGACGCGGAGGTCGCGCCGCAAATTCTGGCCAAGGCCCGCGCTGTCACTAAGGTGGAGCGTTCCGACAGCGGCCAGCGCTATGACGTCGTGCCCACGGCTACGGCCGTGCGCGAGGGGCCACTGCCCAGCACCCAGGTGCCCACCTACCAGCGTCCTGGCGCTGCGCCGGCCGCGCCAGACGCCGGCACCAGTGGCACAACCGCGGCCCCGCGCCAGCCGGACAAGTCTGGGCCTCTGCCCGGGCAGAACTAGTTCCAGGCCAACGCGGCCCGCGTGCGCCAGTAGACGTCGGCCGGCTCGGCCAGCGTGCGCGCGTGCCGCAGCCAGTCGTGTAGCCAGGCGCGGCGGCGCGTGGCCAGCGCGACCGCGGCGACATTCGACGCCAGATGTTCCGCCCGCGCCGCGCCGCTGAGAACCACGTCGGCCCAGGGCTGAACCAGCACCGCCGCCAGCGCCAGCGCATCCAGCCCGACCCCGGTTTCGGCCGCTGCCGCGCTCAACAGCCGCCGCTGCTCGGCGAAGGCGGGGTCGATGTTGCGCTCGGTCAGGCGGCCATTGGCCAGCGCCTCCTTCACGATGACGCCCATGCCGCGGTTGTGGGCCTCGGCCAGGGCCGGGCCAGCTTCCTGGGCCAGCACGTTCCACGTTGCCTGAACAGAGCGGAACAGCGGCGCGCCGCCTATCTCAATGGCCAGCGCCCGGCGTAGCGTTTCCGCCTGGTTAGGGCCGCTGAGCGACAGGCCAATCACCAGCCCGCCGTCGCGCAGCCGGGCCAACTCGGCCAGCACCTCGCCGTTTTCCAGCACACCGCTGTCGAGCGTGGCCGAATGAATCTGGTAAAGGCTCAGGTAGTCGCCCAGGAGGGCGCGGCTTTCGCCGATTTGGCGGCGCAGGACGGGCAGGCTGTGGTCTTTGACTTCGTGGCGCTCGGCCAAGACCTGCCAGTCGGCCGTGTAGGTGTAGCCCCACTTGGAGCCGGCAGATACCTGGCCCGGCGCGATATGGCGCGCGCGCAACCAGCCGGCCAGGAACTCCTCTGCCCGACCATAGGAGCGGGCCACGTCGAAGTAGCGGATGCCCGCCTGCCAGGCGACGTCGAGGACGGCATAGGCGTGCTCGGCCATCGCCGCGACGTCGTACTCGCGCTTCAGATCCGTGGCGTGACCCAGATTGATGTAGCCCGGCCGGCCCAGCGCGGCCAGGCCCAGGCCCATCGGCGTGACGGACAGTCCCGTATCTCCCAATGACGTTTGTTTCACAATGCCCCCTTTGCTGGAAAACAGTATACTTAACCAGTTGACCCGCGGGCAACTCGACCCGCAATTCCAGACTGGATGCATGTACATGTCCATTGAAATGCGAGCCAGGGGCCGCTACCCGCTGGTGCTGGCCTTTACCTGCTACGTTGCCTTGGGGATGATGGGTGGCTTGCTGAGCATCGCCTGGCCATCTATCCGCGTCACATTTGGCTTACCACTTGATGCCCTGGCGGCCCTCCTGGCCGCGGCGACGACCGGTGTTGTCGCCGGCAGCTTCCTGTCAGCGCAGATCATGGCGCGGCTGGGCGTTGGCTGGTCACTGTTGTTGGCCAACGCGGTCGGCGTCCTGGCTGCGATTGGCTATGTCCTCGCCCCGACCTGGATCGCCATGATTGTCGCCGGTCTGCTGTGGGGCCTGGCGCAGGGAGTTATCAATACATCCCTGAATATCTACGTCGCCGCAAACCATTCCGTCCGGACGATGAACTGGATGCACGCCAGCTTCGGCGTGGGAGCCACCATCGGGCCGTTACTGATGACTGCCATCGTTGCTACCGGCCTCAGCTGGCGGTTGGGCTACCTGGCCGTCGCCGGTGTCCACCTCGGTCTGGCCCTGCTCTTTATCACCGTCGCTGGCACGATGAACTTTCGCGGTGCCAACCAGGCGACTGAGGATACCCGGCCGGTGCCCATGCGAGCAACATTGCGCCTGCTCGTCGTCTGGCTGAGCATCTTACTGTTCATGCTCTATACGGGCGTCGAAACAACAGCTGGTCAGTGGACTTATACCTGGTTCACTGAAGCCCGCGGCGCGTCCGCCTACGTCGCCGGAACAATCACCAGCGTCTTCTGGGCCATGTCAACCCTGGGCCGGATTGTGTTCGGTGCGGGGGCTGCGCGCATTGGCATTGAGCGGCTGCTGCGGACGTGCATGGTTGGCGTGGTGCTGGCGGCCCTGTTGTTGCTGCCGCGCACGTTGCCAACCGGTCTGGCCGCCATCATCCTGATGGGTCTGTCGCTGTCGATCATCTTCCCAACGCTAACGGCGCACACGCCCGCTCGCGTCGGCCGGCGACACACGGCCAACACCATCTCCGTGCAGACCGGCGCGGCCAGCATCGGCCTGGCCCTGCTGCCCGGTTTGGCCGGCATCATCGCCCAGCGTGTCGGGCTGGAAGTGCTGGGGCCGTTTCTGGTGGTTGGCGCGGCGCTGATGTTGCTGCTGAACACGGCCACGGTGGCTGTGGCGCGTCGGGAGACGACTGCCGTGGTCGAGACGCCGGTTAACTGAGTCCTGACCTCATGTCGCCGCTGGCGCGTCGTCCTCAAGCAAGCTCGCGCTCGCCATCCACGCCACCAGCCGCGCCTCCAGTTGGCCGTAACCCGTGTGGCGCACCTCTAGAGGCAAGTCCAGCATCGCGGCGATTGTCTGGGCTTTGTCCAACAGTTCCGGCTGCCCACTCTGGGTCATGAAGACCAGCCGGCGGTAGTGGCGGAAGTAGTCCTCCCGTAGCTGCGGGTAGCGGTCTAGCCCCAGGCCGTGCCAGATCGTGCCCCGAAAACCGCGCACCAGGAAATCGGTCAGGAAGAACGTGCCTGGTTCCTCGGCCATCAACTCATCGAACAGCAGCCCGCCGTACATTTCGTAGCAGTGGGGGCCGTCAATGCGCGCCAGCCCCTCACGGGCCAGCAGGTCGTCGAGCGCTCCACGTGAGCCGCAATCGCCGAAGACGACCAGGACGCGGTCGTGACCGTCGCGGATGGCGCGCAACTTGCGCGCCACATCGGGGGCGATGCGCTCCGGATGCATGTGGTCAATGGCCGGAATGCCATAGACATCGACCGCCCAGCCGTGGCGGTCGATGATGGCCTGCGTCTCACGCGCCAACGCGCCGCAAAGAATGAAAGCCGTCCTCATTCGTCCGTGACCTCCGGCCGCGCGGCTCGCCATTGATTTCTTACCGTGACAAGCTGGTTGGTCAGGGCGATGTCGCTGGCGACTAGCTCGCCCACAAGGAAGCGCAGCGTGGTGCGCCCGCCGGTGGGGTGGACAGCCGGCCGCTGCCACGCGCCAGGGCCGAGCGCGCTCAGCCAGGCCAGCGTCTCGGCGCGGGCGCGGGCAAATTGCTCCACCAGAACGGCCATTCCCTCGCCAGCATCGACCGCCAGGGTCAGGTCTGGCGCGGTTAAAGCCGGCGCATCCTCACTCAGGATGCGCCGGAACTGGGCGCGGCTGTGCTCCTCGCTGTAGCTTAGCTGGGCGATGAGATCGCGGCACGACCGGCCGCCTGCCGGCCGCCGGGCAGCGGCGGCCTCGTCTAGCCCGCGCGCCAGGCGCGCAATGTCGGCCGGGGTGGAGGCCAGGGCCTCTAGAAGCACTGCGCGGTGGGTCATTGTGACCGTGGAGTATAGCCGCCAGCCGTGCCCAACGCTTGCACATCACCTAACTCATGCTATCATCTGGCCGCCGAAGGATAGCATTTCATCGGCGACTTTCTCAGGGTCGCTGCGCGTGACCGGCAAGCCGGGCCGCTGCCCACCCTGCGAGGATCAGTCGTTAAAGGGCTTAACACCACGAACCTGACAGCCGCCTCCCCTCCCTCCGCGCGCCGACCTGGGCGGGTTTCAGACTGGCCCTCGCGCCCCGTTGCCCCACGACGTGGCCCACATCACCTACTGCTCTTCACTTCTAGCCCCTATTCCTACCGGTGGGCGCTCCTGTCCGTCCGGCAACACGGAGGTGAGGCGGAGACAGACGCGCACTAGCAATGCTAATTGGGACAAACCAACGCTTGTGACCGGCCAGAAAGGCGGGTCATCTTCGGAGGAGAACACATGAAGATGCGAAGAATCTCCAAGAAGGAGATGGAAACAATTCACCCGGCAATCCCCGACGCCTACGAGAAGCTGGAGCAAGGGCGCATTTCGCGGCGCGAGTTCATCCGCTTCGCCACACTCCTGGGCATGTCAGCGGCCACAGCGACCATCGCCGCGGCCTGCGGCGGGGGGGGCGAAGCCGTTGCGACGACAGTCGCGCCGGTTGCCGGCGCGAGCACGGCCGAGGCCACGTCTGCCCCAGCCGACACCAGCACTGGCGGCCCGCGTCGCGGCGGCACGATCATCAAGGCCATGGGCTTGC
>DAOSMQ010000117.1:0-6940 GCA_035372725.1 Promineifilum sp. (SeqCode) | reverse complement strand
ACGAAGCCGGCGTCATAGAGCGCCGTCGTCAGCGCCGCCCACGCCTGCGGCTGCCAGTGGTGGAAAGTAAAGATGAGCCGGCCGACCTCCGGCCGCAGCGCGCGGCGGCACTCGCGGAAGATGGCCGTCATCATCTGCACGTAGCGGCTGTCGCCAGGGACGCGCTCCGAGTGGATGGCCGCCCCCGCCCCGTCATAGCCCCAGTCGGCCGCGTCGGGCAGGAAGTGGCGCAGCCAGACACGGAAAAACGCGGCCAGGTCATCGTACTGGATGCTGTCGTAGTAGGGCGGATCGGTCACTACGGCGTCGACGCTGCCCGATTCGACTGGTAGGGTGACGGCCGACGCCTGGCGGACAAAGAAGCGCTGCGGTCCGCCGGCCAACTCGGCGGCGCAGCTTACCTCCTGCCCGCTGTCTCGCTCGCCGGGGATGGGCACAAACGTCGCCCGCGCTGTGTCCAGGCTGCGCTCCTGGGGCCGCGCAGCCCAGCGGCGGGCGCGCTCGATGCGCCCGGCGTAGAGCTTCAGCAGCGTGCCGGAGGCCTGGCGCGGATAGAGCGGGTTCGTCTCCAGCGCTGTGTAGGGGAAGGCGTAGCCGTGGTAAGCGAAGGTGTGGCGCACCGCCCCCGCGCGTCGCTGCTCCATGCCCTTGTAGCCGCACAGCATTGAGTTGAACTCCAGCGCCGTGGACACCAGCAGGGCCAGGTTGAGGCGCACCGACGGCTCATCGGGCAGGCAGCGGCCGGCCGCGTCGAGGAAGAGCAGCTGGCGGCTGGAGAAAAGATCGAGATAGCTGTGAATGCCCCGGCGCAGCAGCTGGGCCGACTTGTCGCCGCTGACCACGCCAAACGCTTCCGGCGCGAACGGCAACATCGCCCGACGGGCATCGGCCGACGCCACTCGCTCGTGGTCGCGCCAGTCGGGCGCGCGGTGGAAAAGCCCGTGGACGGGGCAGTGGCCGGCGACGACCAGCATCCGGTAGCGGGCGTAGAACGGCAACTCGTCGAGGTCGCCGTAGGCTGTCCCACAGGTGGGGCAGGCCCCCTGCCCCTTCTCAACCAGCGGAACGCCAGCCGGGGCGCAGACGTGGCCAGTGCCGCCATCCAGGTCGCCGCAATGCGGACAGAGCCGCACTACCTTGCCGTCGGGCTGCTGCCGGATGATCAGCGAATCGACGACCAGCGCTTCGCCGCAGCTACAACGACGGCGCGCGCCATAGAGCGTGTACCACGACGGCGTCGGTTCGTCACAGACGGGGCAGTGCGTCTGGAAGCAATCGCCGCTCTCGTCGCGCAACCGCGTGTAGAAGTCGTTGAAGCCGGCCCGCAGCGAATCCAGACGCCCTTCGGTCAGGGTGGCCCGCGCCTGCAAGACGGGGATGGGGTCGATGTCCAGCCCGATGACGCCCGCGCCCAGGCGAATGGCCTCGTGCAGCGTCGTGCCGCCGCCGATCATGGGGTCGAGGATGATTTTGCCCTCTAACCCACCGGCCGCGTAGTAGTCCGCTCGCGCCGGATCATCGACCAGCCCCTTGAGGATGAGCCGGAACGTGCTGCCGCAGCGCCGCCCCCACCACTTGTGTAAGTAGGTATTGGGCCTATAGTGGTGCTTGTTGTAGGTCTCGTAGCGTGCCAGGCGATCGGCAAAGTCCACGTTAAATGTGGTGTCGATGGGGGGCGGCGGGCGATGGACAGACATTGGGCTTATTGTAGCAAGGCGTAGCGACAGCCGGCCAGAGAATCAGCCCGACCGATCCGGGCAATCATAGAGACCGGTCAAGTCTAACCCCACTTACCCCATTGCGCCTGTCTATGATAACATCCCGCCATGTCCCCGGCCGCAGGTTCGCAATAGAGGCGTATGGCAACAAACGAAATCCAGGAGTTCTCGCGACGCGTGATCGACAATGTCGAGCGCGTCATCATCGGCAAGCGCGGCGCGCTGGAACTAATCATGGTGGCCATCCTGTGCGAGGGACATATCCTGTTGGAGGACGTGCCCGGCACGGGCAAGACCATGCTTGCCCGCGCGCTGGCCCAAAGCCTGGGCATCGACTTCAAGCGCCTCCAGTGTACGCCCGACCTGCTGCCCAACGATGTGACCGGCGTCTCGGTCTACCAGCCGCAGTCGCAGACCTTCGCCTTCATCCCTGGCCCGGCCTTCACCAACATCCTGCTGGCCGACGAGATCAACCGGGCCACGCCGCGCACGCAGTCGGCCTTGCTGGAGGCGATGGGTGAGCGCCAGGTGACGGTCGATGGCATTACCCGGCCGCTGGAGCGCCCCTTCTTTGTGATTGCCACGCAGAATCCCATTGAGTATGAGGGCACCTTCCCGCTGCCGGAGGCGCAGCTCGACCGCTTCTTTCTGAAGCTGACCCTCGGCTACCTGGACGAGCGCTTCGAGAGTCAGATGCTCGTCAACCTCGGCCGGGCGCACCCCATCGACACCCTCCAGCCCGTTGTCGATGGCCGGCGCATCGTTGAGCTGTCACGGCAGGTCTGGGACGTCCACGTCGATGACACGGTGCGCGACTACATCGTCGGCCTGGTCTTCGGCACGCGCCGCCACAGCGACCTCCTGCTGGGGGCCAGCCCGCGCGGTAGCCACACACTCTACCGTGCCGCCCAGACCTACGCCGCGCTGCAAGGGCGCGACTACGTCCTGCCTGACGACGTTAAGCGTTTGGCCGCGCCCGTTCTGGCCCACCGCTGCCTGGTGCATCCGGAGAGCGCCCTGCGTGGCGTCGCGGTGGCCGACGTCATCGGCGACATCCTGGCCCGGACGCCGTTGGCCATCGAGGAATCCGGCTAATGCCTCCCTACCTATGGTTGGCCCTGTTGCTGCTGGCCATCGCCTTCCTGCTGCGCGTCGACTTCGTCTTCTACATCCTCTACGTGCTCGCCGGCGTCTTCCTGTGGAGCCGCTGGCACGCGGCGCGCGCGCTGACCCACCTGGTGGCCAGCCGCGCCTACCGCCGGCGTGCCTTCCTGGGCGAACAGGTCGAGGTGACGGTGACGCTGGAAAACAAAAGCCGCCTGGCTCTGCCATGGGTGCAATTTCAGGAGAGTGTGCCGCCGGAGCTACGTCTGGAGGAATCGACGCAACACGTCGTCAGCCTGGCCGGCCGCGGCCAGCGTAGCCACGTCTATCACGTCAAAGGTCTCCAGCGCGGCTACTACCGCCTCGGCCCGCTACGGCTGACAAGCGGCGACCTGTTCGGCCTGGCCAAGTCGCGCGTCGGCTATCTGCCATCCGACTTCCTGACCGTCTATCCGCGCATCGTCCCCGTCTCGCGGCTGGGGCTGCCGTCGCGCCTGCCCTTTGGCGCCATCGCCAGCCAGCAACGCCTGTTCGAAGACCCGGCCCGGCCGATGGGGACGCGCGACTTTCGCTCCGGCGACCCGCTGCGCCAGATCAACTGGAAGGCCAGCGCCCACACCCAGAAGCTGCTTGTGCGCACCTTCCAGCCGGCCATCTCACTGGAGACGATGATCCTGCTTGACCTCCACGCGTCGGACTACGAGCGCCGCGACCGCCTCTACTGGACGGAGTGGGCCATTGTCACCGCCGCCTCCATCGCCACACACCTCGTCAACCAGCGCCAGGCCGTCGGGCTGATGTCCAACGGCGTGGACCCGCTGCGAATCCAGGAAGATGCGCGCGAGTTCGACGAGGTGACCGGCCGGTTGCTGTTCCAGACCCTGGTCGGGGAAAGCGCGCGCAGCTACCTGCCCACCCCCATTCCGCCGGGCGACGGCCGCTCGCACCTGATGAAGGTGCTGGAGCAGCTCGCTCGCCTCGACACGCGCGACACCATTCCGTTGTCCGAGTGGGCGTCGACGGCCGGCGTCCGCCTCAGTTGGGGCGTCACCATCCTGGCCATCACCGGCCAGGGGGACGAGCCGCGCTGCAACGCCCTGCACCGGCTGGCCCGTGCCGGCTTCAATCCCATCCTCATCGCCGTTGAGCCAGACGCCAACTTTGGCCTGGTGCGCGAACGGGCGCGGCGGCTGGGCTTTCGCGCCTATAACCTGACCAGTCGGGCCGACCTGGATCGTATCGCGCGGCCGGAGGTGGGGCGGCCCGCAGGGGCGACGCCATGAGCCGCCGGCGGCCGCGCGTCATTCGCAACAAGGGTGTCATTGCCGCCGCCCGTGTCCAGCGCACGCCGCCGCCGGGCGCGCGTCTGCCCTTTCAGGTCGATCCGTGGACGCGCCGGCTGGTGCGCCCGCTGCTCATCGCCGGGGTAGCCACAGCCCCGGCCCTGGGCATGTTGGTCATCGTCAGTATTGCCCAGCCGGACCAGCCGTGGTTGACGCTGGTCTGGCTGTGCTTCTTCGCCGCGCTGGAGGGAGCCTACACCGCCGCCTGGCTTCACCACCCCGACAGCCGCGCCGTGGACCGCGGCACCTACCGCGTGGCGGAAGTCTTCTTGCTGCTCGTCCTGGCCCGCATTGTTAGCTGGGTGGTCTTCGGCGTCGGCCTGCCCTCGCCAGACGAAATGCGCGTCTTTCTGGGCGCGCCGCTCAGCTTCGTCATGGTCGGCAACTTCCTGACCACCGCCTTTGTGACCCTGTTCGCCTGGTATGTGGCCGTGGTGATGGGCCGCCTTTTCGCCCAACTGGACGTGGGCGTAGAGGAAGTGCAGTTCTACACGCTATCACCAGCCGAACGGCAGGCCCAGGCCGACAACCGGCCCATCTCCACGCCGCGCGGCGTCCTGCAAACACAGTACATGAACCGCTGGATCGGCCTCGGCATGCTGATGGTTTTTCTGGCGGCGCTGAGCACCTTCGAGGTCGGCCAGTTCGCGTCCGTCGCCAATGTGCCCGACATTGCCCGGCTGGGTCTGCGGCCGGCCATGCTCTTTGCCCTGCTGCTCTACTTCCTCGGTGGCCTATGGCTGCTGAGCCACGCCCGCCTGTTGCGCCTAAACGCCCAATGGCTGGCCGATGGTTTCGGCAAGGAGGCCGATTTGGAGCGCTCCTGGCAGCGCAGCGCCCTGCTGGTTGTGCTGCTCATCGCCTTTGCCGCGGCCTTTCTGCCCATCGGCTCGACGCTGGGCATCAGCCGCATCCTCCAACTACTGCTCAACATCCTCTTCTACATCGCCGGACTGATCTTCGCCGCCATCGGCTTCCTCTTTGCCAGCTTCCTCAGTTTGTTCGTCCGCAACGCCGAGCAACTGCCACCAGTCACACCAGAGCCGGTGCCAACGTTCGCGCCGACGCCCGTACCAACGCCCCCGGCGCAAACGAACCCGGCCTTCGCCTTTGTCTTTACCTCCATCTTCTGGGCAATACTCATCGCTCTGGCGATCGGCGCGCTGCTCTTTTTCCTGCGCGAGCGCGGCTACCGGCTAGACCTCAGCCGGGTACAGCACTCGGTGAGCGCGTTGGGCCAGCAGGCCCGCGCTTTGTGGCGACGACTGCGCCGCCGGGCCAAAGCGCTGAGCCACAACCTGCGCGAGCGGCTGCGAAGCCCCGACGACGCCGCGCCAACCGCCGGCCCGCCCCCGCTCGGTCTCGGCCGCCGGCGAGGCCTGTCCCCCCGCGAGCAGGTTCGCTACTACTACCTGGCCGCCGTCCGGCGCGCCGGGCAGAGTGGCGTGCCCCGGGCCGACAACGCGACGCCCCTGGAGTATGCCCGCGAGCTGAAGCAGCATTGGCCGGAAGCGGAGTCCGAGTTGGAACAACTGACGGATGCCTTTCTGGAGGCCCGCTACAGCCCTCGCCCCATCGACCACCCGATGGTCGCCCGCGTCAAGGCCGAGTGGAAGCGCCTTCGTGAGCGCTTGCGTAGGGCTGCGCCGCGTCCGTAGCCCACCGGCCACTTTACCGCTATAACCCCTTGCGATCAGGAGAATTGTCATGCAACCCCTTGTCGAATGTGTGCCTAACTTCAGCAACGGCCGCGACCCGGCTGTCTACGGCCAGATCGCCGACGCCATCCGCGCTGTCGCCGGCGTCCAGGTGCTCGACGTCAGCGCCGACGCCGACCACAACCGCACGGTCATCACCTTTGTCGGCGGGCCAGACGAGGTTGTCGAGGCCGCCTTCCGCGCCATCCAGACCGCCCGCGACCTGATCGACCTCGACCACCACCAGGGTGAGCACCCGCGTATCGGCGCGACCGACGTCTGCCCCTTCGTGCCCGTCCGCGGCATCAGCACCGAGGGCTGTGTGGCCCTGGCGCGGCAACTGGGCAAGCGCGTCGGCGAGGAGCTGGGCGTGGCGGTCTATCTGTATGGCGCGGCGGCCACGCGGCCGGAGCGCGAGGGCCTGAGCGATATTCGCAAAGGCGAGTACGAGCTATGGAAGCAGGAGGTGGCCACCAACCCGCGCCGTCTGCCCGACTTTGGGCCGGCTGAGCCGCGCCCGTGGGGGGCGACGGTCATTGGCGCGCGGCCGTTCCTGATCGCCTACAACCTCTACCTTAACGCCGATGACGCCGCCGTGGCCGAGCAGATCGCCAGGGGCATCCGCTTCAGCAACGGCGGTCTGCGCCATGTCCAGGCGCGCGGTTTCCTCGTCGAGGGGCAAGCCCAGGTCAGCATGAACCTGACTAACTTCGAGCGCACGCCCATCTATCGCGTGCAAGAGATGGTGCGGCGCGAGGCAGCTCAGCATGGCCTGACGATCACCCGCGCCGAACTGGTCGGGCTGATTCCGCAAAAGGCACTGCTCGACGCCGCGCGCTGGTACTTGCAGATCGAGCCGTTCCGCGACGACCAGGTGTTAGAGCTGCGGCTTGAAACCGCCGAGGCCGACGCGGCTCTTCCAAGCGCGCTTCCCCTGGACGAGGCTGTGGCCGCGGCGACGCCCACGCCGGGCGGCGGCTCCGTGGCCGCGCAGACAGGCGCGCTGGCCGCGGCGCTGGCGCAGATGGCCGCCGGGCTGACCGTCGGCCGCAAGCGTTATCTGGACGTGAGCGAGGAA